>NZ_JANQCJ010000006.1:0-39317 GCF_024723355.1 Micrococcus sp. HG099
CCCCCGAAGAGCTCGAGGCCGCCCGCCGCGCCCTCGAGGCCGCCGGGGCCCGCGAGCACGCCCTGCAGGTGGCCGAGGAGCTGACGCGCCGCGCCGCCGAGCACCTGGCCGTCCTGCCCCTGGGCGAGGCCGCCTGCGCCGAGTTCGCCGACGCCTGCCACGCCGTCCTGACGAGGAGCTCCTGAGATGACCGCGCCCCCCGCACCCCCCGTGCCCACCGACGCGCCCCTGTACACCCGCACCGCCCGCGCCGCCGCCGGCCGGGTGATCCGCCGCTACTCCACCTCCTTCTCGTGGGCCTGCCGCACCCTGCCGCGCGAGGCCCGCCGGGACGTCGAGGCGATCTACGCGATGGTGCGCGTGGCGGACGAGGCGGTGGACGGCGTCGCGCAGGCCGCGGGCCTGGACCCGCAGCGGGTCCGCGCCGCCCTGGACGACTACGAGCGGGCCTGCGAGGCGGCCATGGCCAGCGGCTTCTCCACGGACCTCGTGCTGCACGCGTTCGGGGACGTCGCCCGCCGGCACGGGATCACCCCGGAGCTGACCCGCCCGTTCTTCGCCTCCATGCGCGCGGACCTGGGGGTCAGCGAGCACGGGGCGGAGTCGCTGGCGGCCTACATCCACGGCTCCGCCGAGGTGGTGGGGCTGATGTGCCTGCAGGTGTTCCTCTCCCTGCCCGGCACCCGGGCGCGGACCCCGGCCGAGCGCGAGGCGATCCGCGCGCAGGCCGCCCGCCTCGGCGCCGCCTTCCAGAAGGTGAACTTCCTGCGGGACCTCGCCGCGGACCACGACGGTCTCGGCCGCACCTACCTGCCCGGCGCCGCCCCGGACGAGCTCACCGAGGCGCGCAAGGCCGAGCTCGTGGCCGAGGTCCGTGCCGACCTCGCCGCCGCCCTGCCCGGCATCCGCGCCCTCGACCCGCGGGCCGGCCGCGCGGTCGCCCTGGCCCACGGGCTGTTCGCGGCGCTCGCGGACCGGATCGAGGCCACCCCCGCCGCCGAGCTGGCCCGCCGCCGCGTGCGCGTGCCGGACGCCCAGAAGGCCCGCATCGCCGCCCGGGTGCTGGCGGAGCAGGCCGGCCTGGCCGTGGCCCGACGACGCCGGGGAGGCCGCCGGTGAGCGCGGCGCCGAACGTCGCATCCGGTGCCGCGGCGCACGACGACGGCCCGCGCGCCGTGGTGATCGGCGGCGGGTTCGCCGGGCTGGCGACGGCGGGGCTGCTCGCCCGCGACGGCCACCGCGTGACCCTGCTCGAGCGGAACGACGGGCTGGGTGGCCGGTCCGGGCGGTGGTCCGCGGAGGGCTTCGCCTTCGACACGGGTCCGTCCTGGTACCTCATGCCCGAGGTGATCGACCGCTGGTTCCGGCTCATGGGCGCCTCCGCCGCCGAGCGCCTGGACCTGCGCCGACTGGACCCCGGCTACCGCGTGTACTTCGAGGACCACCTGGACGCCCCACCCGTGGACGTGCGCACCGGCCACGCCGAGGAGCTGGTCGAGTCGCTGGAGCCGGGTGCGGGGGAGCGGCTGCGGGCCTACCTGGACTCGGCCGGCCGCGTGTACGAGCTGGCCAAGGAGCATTTCCTCTACACGGACTTCCGCCGGCCGGCGGACCTCGCCCGTCCCGCGGTGCTGCGGGCGCTGCCGTCGTTGGGGCCCCAGCTGCTCGGCGGGCTGCGCGCGCACGTCTCCGCCCGCTTCCGGGACCCACGGATCCGCCAGATCCTCGGCTACCCGGCCGTGTTCCTGGGGACCTCGCCGGACCGGGCGCCCGCCATGTACCACCTCATGTCCCACCTGGACCTGAGGGACGGCGTCCAGTACCCGATCGGCGGGTTCGCCGCGCTCGTGGACGCCATGGCGGACCTGGTGCGCGAGGCCGGGGTGGAGGTCGTCACCGGCGCCGAGGCGACCCGGATCGAGGTCGAGGACGCCGCGCGTCGGCGCCGCCGCCGGGGCCGGGTGACCGGCGTCGTCGTCCGGCAGGGCGGGACCGAGCGCCGCCTGCCCGCGGACGTCGTGGTGGCCGCCGCGGACCTGCACCACGTGCAGACCGCGCTGCTGCCGCCGGCCCAGCGCGTGGCCGAGTCCGCGTGGGACCGCCGCGACCCCGGCCCCTCCGGGGTGCTCGTGTGTGTGGGCGTGCGCGGGGCGCTGCCGCAGCTGGCCCACCACACGCTGCTGTTCACGGCGGACTGGGAGGACAACTTCGGGCGCATCGAGCGGGGAGAGGACCTCGCTGCGGACACGTCGATCTACGTCTCGCGCACCTCCGCCACGGACCCGGGGGTCGCCCCGGACGGGGACGAGTCCCTGTTCGTGCTGGTGCCCGCCCCCGCCGAGCCCGGCTGGGGCCGCGGCGGGATCCGGATCCGCGAGGGCGACGGCTGGCGGGTGGAGCGCGAGGGGGACGCGCAGGTGGAGGCCGTGGCGGACCGCGCCCTGGACCAGCTCGCCCGCTGGACCGGGATCGAGGACCTGCACGAGCGGATCGTGGTGCGCCGGACGATCGGGCCCGGGGACTTCGCCGCGGACGTGCACGCCTGGCGCGGCTCCATGCTGGGCCCCGGGCACACCCTCGCCCAGTCCGCGATGTTCCGCCCCTCCGTGCGGGACGCGGACGTGGCCGGGCTGCTGTACGCCGGCTCCTCCGTGCGCCCGGGCATCGGCGTGCCCATGTGCCTGATCTCGGCGGAGGTCGTCCGGGAGGAGCTGCGGCACGCCGCGCGGCGGGATGCGCTCCGCGCCCAGCGCCGGGGCAGATCCCAGGACGACGACGGCGCCCGCCGGGGCCGAGTGGCGGCGTCGTGATCCGCACGCTGTTCTGGGCCTCGCGCCCCGTGAGCTGGGTGAACACGGCGTATCCGTTCGCGGCCGCCGCGATCCTCACGGGCGGCCTGCCCGCGTGGCTCGTGGTGCTCGGCACGGTGTTCTTCCTGGTGCCGTACAACCTGGCCATGTACGGCATCAACGACGTCTTCGACTTCGCCTCGGACCTGCGCAATCCGCGCAAGGGCGGGGTGGAGGGCTCGGTGCTGGCGGACCCCGTCGTGCGCCGCCGCGTGCTGCGGTGGTCCTGCCTCGTGGCCGTGCCGTTCGTGGCGGTGCTGGCCGGATGGTCGATCGCCCGGGGGCAGTGGGACGCCCTCGCGGTGCTGGCGGTGAGCCTGTTCGCGGTGGTCGCGTACTCGTGGGCGGGGCTGCGGTTCAAGGAGCGGCCGTTCCTGGACGCGGCGACGTCGGCCACGCACTTCGTCTCCCCGGCGCTCTACGGGCTGGTGCTCGCCGGGGCCGCGTTCACGCCCGCGCTGTGGGCGCTGCTGGGCGGGTTCTTCCTGTGGGGGATGGCCTCGCAGATGTTCGGCGCGGTGCAGGACGTGGTTCCGGACCGCGAGGGCGGGCTGGCCTCCGTGGCCACGGTGCTCGGCGCCCGGCCCACGGTGTGGCTCGCGGCCGCGCTCTACGCGGGCGCGGGCCTGCTGATGCTGGGCACGGAGTGGCCCGGCCCTCTCGCGGCCCTGCTGGCGGTGCCCTACGTGCTCAACGTGCTGCGCTTCCGCGCCGTCACGGACGCGACGTCCGGGGCGGCGCACCGCGGCTGGCGGCTGTTCCTGCCGCTGAACTACGTGACGGGGTTCCTGGTGACCCTGCTGCTGATCGGCTGGGCGCTGGCCCGGGGAGGGGTGTGAATGGTCTACCTGCTGACGCTGCTGGCCGTGATCGGCTGCATGGCCCTGCTCGACTGGCGCCACCGCCTCTTCCTGTGGGCCCGGCCCGGCGCCGCGCTGGCGGTGCTCGCCGTCGGGATGGCGTACTTCCTGGCCTGGGACGTGTGGGGGATCGCCGAGGGCGTGTTCCTGCACCGCGACTCCCCGTACATGACCGGCGTCATGCTGGCCCCGCAGCTGCCGCTGGAGGAGGGCTTCTTCCTGCTCTTCCTCAGCCAGATCACCATGGTCCTGTTCACCGGGGCCGTGCGGATCCTGGAGCACCGCGCCGGGCAACGGGCCGGGGTGGAGCCGGGGTGGAGTGCGGCCCGGACCGGGGTCACGACGGCGGCCGGGGGGACGCGATGACCTTCCTGGACCTGATCCTCGTCTTCGTCGGCCTCGCCGCGGCCGTCCTCGTGGCGGTCGCGCTGACCGGGCGGGTGCGCGCCCGGCACACGGCGGCCATCGCCGCGGCGCTGGCGTCCCTGTGGGTGCTCACGGCCGTCTTCGACAACGTCATGATCGCCGCCGGCCTGTTCGACTACGGCCACGACCTGCTCTCCGGGATCTACGTCGGGCTCGCGCCCATCGAGGACTTCGCCTACCCGCTGGGCTCGGCGCTGCTGCTGCCGGCGGTGTGGCTGCTGCTGACGGGGCGCCGTCGCCGGGGAGGGGAGCGGTCGCCTGACGGCGGCGCCGAGCCCACGGGCGACGGCTCCAGCACGGCGGACGCGGGGCGCTGACGTGCTCCCGCTCATCCCGGCTGACCTGCTGCGCGCCCTCGGTCTCGTGCTCATCCCGGCCGCGTGGGCGGTGGCCGGCTGGCCGTCCGCTGCCGTGATGCTCCTCGTGTTCGGTGCGCAGTGGCTCACCCGCTGGCTCGTGCCCGGCTCCGCCCTGGACTGGGGCGCGCAGGCGGTGCTGCTCGCGGCCGGCTGGTTCAGCGTGACCGGGCTCTACCACCGGGTCGAGGCGCTGGACCTGGTGATGCACGCGGCGGCGAGCGCCGCCGTCGTCGGGCTGGTGGCCGTGGCCGCGCGGGCCCGGCTGCGCCGCCGGGGCGAGGACCCGGGCGCGCTGGTGCGCCGGCTCGGGCCGGTGCTGTCCGCCGCGGCGCTGACGGGCGCCGGCGTGGGCCTGGGCGTGCTGTGGGAGCTGGCCGAGTGGTGGGGGCACACCGTGGTCACCGCGGAGATCGGGGTCGGCTACGACGACACCATCGGCGACCTCGCCGCCGACCTGCTCGGCGCTGGTGCGGGCGCCGCGCTCGCCGTGCGTGAGCAGCTGCGGGCCGCGGGGTCCGCGCGGTGAGCGGCGGCCGGCCTGCCGGGGCGCTCACGGTGTCCGTGGTGATCCCCGTGCTCGACGACGCCGCCCACCTGCGCGAGTGCCTGCGGCACCTGGCCCGGCAGACGCGCCCTGCGGACGAGGTGATCGTGGTGGACAACGGCAGCACGGACGAGTCCTCCGCGGTGGCCCGGGAGGCGGGCGCCCGCGTGGTGCACGAGCCTCTCCGGGGCATTCCCGCCGCCGCGGCCGCCGGCTACGACGCCGCCGTCGGGGACGTGATCCTGCGCTGCGACGCGGACACCCGCCCGCCGCCGGACTGGGTGGCCCGCGCCGCCGGCCGGTTCGAGGCCGAGCCGGACCTGGCCGCCCTCACCGGTCCCGGCACCTTCTACGACCAGCCGCGTCTCCTCGCTCGGCTGCGCTCGCGCGCCTACAGCGCGGCGTACCGGTTCGGGGCGGGGGCGGCGGTGGCCGGGACCGCACTGTGGGGCTCGAATCTCGGCCTGCGCGCCGAGGCGTGGCGGGCCGTGCGCGGGCGCGTGCACCGGCGCCGCCCCGACGTCCACGACGACCTGGACCTCTCCTTCCACCTCGGCCTGGCCGACGTCGGAAGCGTGGTCCACGACCGCCGGCTGCACGTGGGGGCGGCCGGGCGGATCTTCACGTCCCTGCCGGCGCGCGTGCGGCAGCTGCGGATGGCCGTGACGACCCTGCGCCTCAACTGGGCGCTGCTCTCCCCGGGGATGCGCTGGGTCCGGCGGGCGCGACGCTCACGCTGAGGCGCCGCGGTCCAGCGGGTTCCTGCGCAGCGGCAGCCGGTCCACGAGGGCGCGGGCGAGACTCCGGGGCCGCCGCCGTTCCCCGCCCGTGGTGCGCCGCTGGGCCTCGGCGAGGATGTTGGCGGCCATCTCGGGGAAGACCACGGCGTGGAACGGCAGGATGGCCGTCCAGTAGGCGCGGCCCAGCAGGCCGTCCGGCATGAAGATCGCCCGCTGGCGGTAGACGGAGCCGCCGCCGTCCCGCGGCTCGGTGGACATCTGCAGCCACGCCCGGCCGCCGGCCTTCATCTCGGCGCGCAGCGTGAGCCGGCGGCCGTGCTCCACGTCCTCCACCCGCCACCAGTCGACGGCGTCGCCGCGGCGCAGCCGGTCCTGGTCCCGCCGGCCCCGGAGCAGGCCGGGCCCGCCGACGAGCTTGTCTGCGAGGCCGCGGACCTTCCAGAGCATGGGCGTGGAGTACCAGCCGTTGGCCCCGCCGACGGACTCGATCACGGGCCAGACGTCCTGCGGCGGCAGATCCGACTCGCGCTCCCGCTCGTCCGTGTACACGGTGGTGCCGGACCAGTCCGGGTCCGAGGGCAGCGGGTCGGCCGGGTCGGCGGCGGCGTGGACGTCCGCGTCGAAGGTGACGTCCAGGGGGCCCTCCTTCTCCCGCTTCAGCGCCAGCCGCACGGCGTCCATGTAGGAGGTCAGCCCGCCCGGCGGGTCCGGGATGAGGTCGCGGACCGAGCGGTCCTCCACGACCGCCTCCTCGGCGAGGGATGCGGCCAGGGGCAGGGCCACCGCGACCGGGATGGGGGTCACCATGCCGATCCAGAAGCCCGCCAGGGTCTGCAGCGGGAACGGAGTGGGGATCACGATGCGCCGGGACAGGCCGGCGGCCTGGGCGTAGTCCACCAGCACGCTTGCGAACGACTGGGGGTGTCCGTTGCCGATCTGTGCCCTCAGCTGCACGGGCTCCGGGAGGGCGCAGGCCTGCAGGAGGTAGTACAGGACGTCGCGGATGGCCAGCGGCTCCACCCGGTTCTTCAGCCAGGACGGGCCGGGCATCACGGGCAGCCGTTCGGAGAGGTGGCGGATCATCTCGAACGAGGTGGAGCCCGAGCCGATGATCACCCCGGCCTCGAACGTCAGCGCCGGCGTCGCCGCCTGCTCGAGACGCTCGGCCACGAGCGCGCGGGAGCGCATGTGGTCGGACAGCTCCGCGACGGGGGTCGTGTCCGGGTGCAGGCCGGAGAGATAGACGAGCTGGGCCACGCCGGCCGTGTCCGCGGCGGTGCCCACGATGTCCGCGATCCGCTGCTCCTGGGCCACGAAGTCACCGCCCCCGCCCATGGAGTGCACGAGGTAGAGCACGGTGTGCACGTCCTGCATGGCGGCTTCCACGAGGTCCGCCTCGGTGAGGTCGAGCTCCACCGCCTCGATGCTGTCCGACCACGGACGGGCCGCGAGGTCGGAGGGGTTCCGGGCGCCGGCCCGGACGTCGAAGCCGGCGGCGAGCAGTTCGGGGATGAGGCGCCCGCCCACGTACCCGGTGGCACCGGTGACGAGGACGCGACGGCCCCGGCCTTCCGGCAGGGACAGGCCGAGGGGGGAGGTGTGGGGCGCCGGCGTGGCACCGGCGGGGACGGGGGAGTGCTGTGTGGACGCCATGGGGGCACTCTAGGGTCCGGGGCGGGTCGGCCTGAAGGTCTCGGGTGTGCGGACCCGGGGCCCGTGAGTGGGCACGCCGCCGGGCCGGTGTCGGCCGGAGCGGGCCCGGCACGGTCCGTGAAAGACTGCTCGCTATGGCCACTGCAGATTCCGGAGACGTCCTGCCGCACCTGCGCACCGAGGCCATCCGCGCCGTCGTCGGGCCCACCAGTGCGGACCGCGGGTTCGCGATCGCCGCGTCGGGTGCCGTGGGGCGAATGCGCTACGACGCCGCCACCGGCCGCCTGAGCGCCTCCGTGCAGGGCACCGCGCCGAACCCCTACCGCGTGCAGGTGACGCTCCAGCAGGCCTTCGACGACGCCGCCGAGGCCGGCGCCCTCATGGAGCCGGTGGGCGGGCGCTGCACGTGCCCCGTCGGCACGGACTGCAAGCACGTGGCCGCGGCGCTCTACCAGGTGGTCCGCCTCGACGCCGACCAGGCCCTCGACGACGCCCGTCGCAAGCTCGCCGAGATGGTCACCACGGCGGACGCGCTGCCCGCGCCCGCCGGACGGGGCCACGACGACGCCGCCCACCCTGACGCCGGCCCGCGCGGCGCGGCCGCGGGCCCGGACGGGGAGTCGGCCGCCCCCGAGGCGCCGCACTCCGGCCTGGACTGGCGCCGCGTGATGGAGCCGCTCGCCGGCCTCGACGCCCCCCGCCGCCTCGGCGCCCCGCCCGCCCTGGCGATCGGCGTGGAGCTCGTGGCCGAGTCCTCCCGCAACGCGTTCCAGCAGTGGGGCCCGGCGCCCGCCGGCGAGGACCAGGTGCGTGAGGGCCGGCCGCTGTACGTCACCCTGCGACCCCTCAAGCGCGGCGCCAAGGGGACCTGGATCAAGGGCGGGCTGACCTGGAAGAACTTCCAGTTCGGCCGCGCCGAGTTCGCCCCCGACCAGGAGCGGGCCATGCGCCTGATCTGGCGGCAGCTGCAGGCCGAGGACTCCTACCCCACGGACGCCTGGTTCGGGCTGCACTCCTTCGACTCCCCGCGGATCTGGCAGCTGCTCGCGGAGGCCCGCGAGGTCGGGGTGGAGCTCGTGCCGCTGGGGCTGCTGACGGACGTGGTGCTGGAGGCCCCCGCCGCCGTCGGGCTGGACGTCACCCGCGCCCCGGACGGCGGCCTCGACGTCGCCCCGTCCCTGGACCCCGCCCCGCTCGGCCGGGGCCTGGCCGGCGTGCACGCGGTGGGCGGCATCGGCTTCTACCGCGTGGACCTCACGGACGAGCAGGCCGTGCTCCACCTGATCCCCGCCGAACGGCCCGTCCCCGAGGCCGTCCAGCAGATCGTGCTCGCCGGCGGGCCCGTGCGCGTGCCCGCCGCGGACCGTGAGGAGTTCCTCGGCCGGATCTACCCGCGGCTGCGTGGCACGCTGCCCGTGACCAGCGGCGACGCCTCCGTGGAGCTGCCCGAGTTCGAGCCGCCCGTGCTGCGGCTGCGCGCCGACTTCCGGCCCGACCACGAGCTCGTGCTGCGCTGGTCCTGGCTCTACTTCGACCCGCCCCGCGAACTCGGCCTCGACGCCGGCGGCGACCCCCTGCGGGACACCCGGCACGAGGACGCGGTGCTGCGCGCCGTCGCCGAGCTCTGGCCGCGCGCCGGCCGCGCCGAGGAACAGGTCCTCGAGGGCGTGGGCGCCGCCCGGTTCTCCGAGCAGGTGCTGCCGCTGCTGCAGCAGGCCGAGCACGTGCGCGTGGACGTCACCGGCCACCGCCCCGACTACCGCGAGCTGAAGTCCGCCCCCCGCATCGAGGTGGGCACGAAGGCCACGCAGAACGACTGGTTCGACCTCGGCGTGCAGGTCTCCGTGGACGGGCACGTGCTGCCGTTCGTGGAGCTGTTCACCGCGCTCGTGCAGGGCAAGACCACGCTCATCCTCGCCGACGGCTCCTACCTCGGCCTCGACCACCCCGCCTTCGACCGGCTGCGCGCCCTGCTCTCCGAGGCCGCCACCCTGCAGGAGTGGACGCCCGAGAACACGGCCGTCTCCCGCCACCAGGTGGGCTTCTGGGAGGATCTCAAGGAGCTCGCGGACGAGGTGGAGGAGGACCCCGAGTGGACCGCCGCCGTCGGGCGTCTGGCCGCCGTGGAGCGCCTCCCCGAGGCGCCGAAGCCCGCCGGGCTGCGCGCCGACCTGCGCCCCTACCAGGAGGACGGGCTGCGCTGGCTGGCCTTCCTGTGGGAGCAGGACCTCGGCGGGATCCTGGCCGACGACATGGGCCTGGGCAAGACCGTCCAGACCCTCGCGCTCTTCGCCCACGCACGCCAGGCTCGGCCCGAGCGGCCGCCGTTCCTCGTGGTCGCGCCCAGCTCCGTGGTGTCCGTGTGGGCCGCCGAGGCCCAGAAGTTCACCCCCGACCTGGACGTGCGTGTGCTGGACACCACCGTCCGCAAGCGCGGCACGGACGTGGCCGCCGAGGCCGCGGGCGCCGACGTCGTGGTCACCTCCTACACGCTCCTGAGGATCGATGCCGGCCAGTTCGGCGGGATCGACTGGGGCGGCGTGGTGTTCGACGAGGCCCAGTTCCTCAAGAACCGCGCCGCGAAGGTGCACACCGTGGCCCGCGACCTGCGCGCCCCCTTCCGGCTGGCCATCACCGGCACGCCGATGGAGAACTCGCTGAGCGACCTGTGGGCGCTGCTGGGCGTCGTCGTGCCCGGGCTGTTCCCCAGCCACCGGCGCTTCCGCGAGGCCTACGTGACGCCCATCGAGACCGGGGAGGACCCCGAGCGCATGGTCGCGCTGCGGCGGCGCGTGCGCCCGTTCATGCTGCGCCGCTCCAAGGAGCTCGTGGCCAAGGACCTGCCGCCCAAGCAGGAGCAGGTGCTGAACGTGGAGCTCGAGCCCGCCCACCGCAAGCTCTATGACCGTGTGCTCCAGCGCGAGCGCCGCAAGGTCCTCGGGCTGCTCGGGGACATGGACGGCAACCGGTTCACCATCTTCAAGTCGCTCACGCTGCTGCGGATGCTGGCGCTGGCGCCGCAGATCGTGGACGACCAGTACGCCTCCGTGCCCAGCTCCAAGCTCGAGCGGTTCCTCGACGACCTCACCGAGGTGATCGGCGAGGGGCACCGCGTGATCGTGTTCAGCCAGTTCACCAGCTTCCTGCGGGTGATCGCGGAGGAGCTGGACCACCTGGAGATCGAGCACGCATACCTCGACGGCTCCACGCGCGGGCGCGCCGAGGTGATCCGCGGCTTCCGCGAGGGCGAGGCGCCGGTGTTCCTGATCTCCCTGAAGGCGGGCGGCTTCGGCCTGACCCTCACCGAGGCGGACTACGTGTTCCTCATGGATCCGTGGTGGAACCCCGCCGCGGAGGCGCAGGCAGTGGACCGGGCGCACCGGATCGGGCAGGAGCGGACCGTGATGGTCTACCGGCTCGTGTCCGAGGGGACGATCGAGGAGAAGGTGCTCGAGCTGCAACGGCGCAAGGCCGAGCTGTTCGGTGCGCTCATGGACGAGTCCGACGACTCCGGCGCCGGCGCCTTCACCGACTCCCTCACCGCCGAGGACATCCGGGAGCTGCTCGGCGCCGAGGACTGAGCGCCCCTCCGGGCGGCGCTTTCGTGCGGGAAACGGGAGGCTTGGGCGGTGCTTTCGTGCGGGAAACGGGAGGCTCGCTCCCCGTCTCCCGCACAGAAGGCGCGTGGGGGCGTGGGTAGCCTCGGCCCATGGACCCGCAGCCCCGCCTCGACCCCGGCACCCACCACGACGTCGCCGCCCTCGCCCCCGCCTCGCCCGTCGCCGACGCCGCGCCTGAGGACCAGGCCGCGCCGGGAGATCCGGCCTCGCCGGTCGCCCCCGCCTTCGCCCCGTCCGCCCGCTCCCAGGTCCCGCCGTTCACGGTGATGACCATCCTCGGCCGGGTCGCCGAGCTGCGCGCCGCCGGCCGCGACGTCATCAGCCTCTGCGCCGGGGAGCCGGGCGGGGGCGCCCCGCCCACCGTGAGCGCGGCCGCGGCCGAGGTCCACGCCTCCGGCACGCCGCTCACCTACACCCCCGCACTGGGCCTGCCGGAGCTGCGGGCCGCCGTCGCCGGTCACTACCGACGCTGGTACGGGATCGACGTGCGCCCCGAGCAGGTCGCGATCACCACCGGCTCCTCGGGGGCGTTCATGCTCGGCTTCCTCGCCGCGTTCTCCCCGGGCGACCGCGTGGTGCTGCCGCGCCCCGGCTATCCGGCGTACCGCAACATCCTGGCCGCGCTCGGCTGCGAGGTGGTCGAGGTGGGCGTGGACGCGTCGACGCGCTACCAGCCGACGGTCGCGCACCTGGAGGCCGCGCTCGCGGAGGGGCCGGTCGCGGGGCTGGTCCTGGCGTCCCCGTCCAATCCCACGGGCACGATGGTCAGCGCCGACGAGCTCGCCGAGCTCGCCCGCTGGTGCGAGGAACGCGATGTGCGGCTCGTCTCGGACGAGATCTACCACGGGATCGTGCACCCGCGGTCGGGCGACGACGACGGCGGCCCGGCGGGTGGCGGGGCGGCGGGCGGTGCGCCGGGTGCGGAAGGCTCCCGTTTCCCGCACGAAAGCGTGGGGGCGTGCGCATGGGCGACCTCCCGCACCGCGATGGTGATCAGCTCCTTCTCCAAGTACTGGGGCATGCCCGGCTGGCGACTGGGCTGGATGCTCATGCCGGAGGACCTCGCCGGCGCGATCGACGGGCTCGCCGGCTCCGTGGCCCTGTGCCCGCCCGCGGCGGCGCAGCGCGCGGCGGTCGAGGCGTTCAGCGAGGAGTCCTACGCGTTCTGCGCCGAGCAGGCCGGCGGCTTCACGGCGACGCGCGGCGTCGTGCTGGCCGCCCTGCCCCGACTCGGCTGGGCCGACGCCGCCCCCGCCGACGGCGCCTTCTACCTGTGGGCCCGCCTCGCCCCGGGCATGCTGGCGGAGTTCGGCAGCGCCGTCGGCTACTGCGCCGCCCTGCTGGAGGAGGCCGGCGTCGCGCTGACCCCCGGCGACGACTTCGACGCCGTCCACGGGCCCGAGTTCGTCCGCCTCTCCTTCGCCGCCGACCCGGACGCCGTCCACGAGGCGCTCGAGCGGATCGCCGCCTGGCATGCGGCGCGCGGCCTGGCCTGACGGGCTCCGCCGCGCGCCGCACCGTCCGGCGGCTCAGCCGCCCAGCCGGTAGTGGCGCCCGAGCGGCGTGCCGTTGACGGCCCGGTCGCCGCGTCGAGGGCGTCACGTGCCGGTTCCCGCGACGGGGCGGCACCCGCCGTCATCATATTGCGAAGCATCCGCAACAGTCCTTATTGTGAACCGGTCGCATCTTCTCGCCCTCGTGAAAGGTTCACCGTGTCCCACTCCGCCCCGCAGTGCCGTTCCACGCGCACCGCCGCCTTCTCCGCCACCCTCGCCGCCGCGGCCATCGCCCTCACGGCGTGCGGTGGGGACGCCGCCCCGTCTGGCCCGACGTCGGCCCCCGCCTCCGCCTCGGACGGCGCCGAGTCGACGTCGGGTGAAACGACGGCGGCCTCCTCCGTCTCCGAGGAGGAGCGCGTCGACCCGACCCAGACCACCGAGGTCTCCGCGGTGACCCCGCGCATCCTGCTCTCGCACGAGGACGGGCTCACGCTGCTCGACGCCGAGTCCGGTGAGGTGGTGAAGGAGCAGGACGTCCCGGGCTTCACGCGGCTGAGCAACGCCGGCAACGGCAAGGACGTCCTGGTGACCACCGGGAACGGCTGGGAGGTGTTCTCCACCGGCATCCAGGCCAAGGCCCACGGCGATCACGTCCACAACTACGAGTCCGCGCCCGGCATGACCGGCGTGACGTTCCCGGGTGAGCACCCCGGCCACGTCGTCACCCACAACGGCAGGACCACCCTCTTCGCGGACGGCACGGGCGCGATCCGCACCTTCGACTCGACCCACCTGGACAAGGCGACCCCGGACCTCATGCCCGTCATGACGGAGGCCGAGACCGAGGACCCGCACCACGGCGTGGCGCTCGAGCTCTCCGACGGCACCCTCTTCACCACGCAGGGCACCGAGGACTCCCGGGACACGCTCCAGGTGATCGACCCGACGACCGGCGAGGTCACGGCCGAGACCGACGACTGCCCCGGCAGTCACGGCGAGGCTGCGGCCCAGCCGACGGAGGCGGGCGACGTCGTCGTGATGGGCTGTGAGAACGGGCCCGTCGTGTACCGGGACGGCGAGTTCCACAAGGTGGAGGTCGAGACCGAGTACCAGCGCTCCGGGAACCTGTTCGGGCTGCACGACTCGCCCATCGTCCTGGGTGATCACAAGGTCGAGGAGGAGCCGACGGAGGCTGTCGAGCGGCCCACGGCGATCGCCCTCATCGACACCCGCACCGATGAACTCACCACCGTGGACCTCGGCTCCTCCTACTGGTTCCGCTCGCTCGGCCGCGCCGAGGACGGCTCCGCGGTCGTGCTGACCTACGACGGCGAGGTCAACGTGATCGACGAGGAGACCGGTGAGGTCACCGCTGAGTACCCGGTGATCGAGCCATGGAAGGAGAAGGACGAGTGGCAGGAGCCCGGCCCGATCCTCAAGGTGGCCGGGAACACCGCTTACGTCACCAACGCGGAGGCCCAGAAGCTCGTGGCCGTCGACCTGGAGACCGGCGAGACCGTCCTGGAGAAGGACCTGGAGTTCGCCCCGGTCGAGATGGCCGTGGTCACCGGCCAGCCGGAGTCCGTGAAGCCCGAGGAGGCCGCGGACGCCGAGTCCGGCCACGACGAGCACACCGACCACGACCACTGATCGGGCCGGACATGGCGGCGGGGGTCAGCGCCGCGCGGCCGTGGCGGAGGCCGTGACCCCCGCCGGAACCGGGTCCGACGCGTCGGCAGGGTGTCCGAGGCGCGGGGCGGACGGCTGGAGCGCGAACACGAGCAGTGTGAGCGGGCCGACGAACGGCACCAGCCCGAGGAACAGCCACGCGCGGCTGAAGCCGGCGTCGTGGAGGCGCCGGGCGAGCAGAGCGAGCGAGGGGAGTGCGTGCGTGACCCCCACCAGGAGGACGGCCGCGTCCCGGAGGGACAGGTCCGGGGAGCCGAGGATGAACACGTCCAGGGCGGTGGACACGAAGTGAACGGCGGTCTGCAGGAGCCACACGTAGAGCGCCGCGAGCCAGAAGTCGGCGCGGGAGGCACGCCCGCTGAACTGCGCGTAGCCGGCGTAGTAGCGGCGAATGGCCTGAAGCATGATCATGGTCCGGCCCTCAGTCCTGCCGAGGGGACGCCAGCAGCCCCTGTGTCGCGACGATCACGAGCATCGCAGCCCCCGCTGCGGCCGCCCCCGCGGGCCCGGCCACGGGATCGCCGAGAGCCGCGAGTGCGGCACCGGCGAGCCCCAGCACCGCCATCGCCCCGCCGATCCACCAGAACACCGGGGCCCGGAACGCCCGGGCGAACGGAAGGAAGTGCCCGCCCACCACGGCGGCCACCAGGGCGATCTGCGCCGTCGAGGCGTCGAGCGCGAGCGCTACCAGGCGCGTCACGGGGAACAGCGCCAGCATCGCGACGACGGCGATCCCGTAGACGCGCAGCGCGTCGCGGGCGGGCGCCTGCACCGCGGGCAGCACCCGCCGGCGCAGCAGTACGACCGCCAGGGTGAAGCTGATGAGCGAGATGGCGACGCCCCGCAGCGTGCCCCGGTGCTCGGCCGGCAGCCCCGCGATCCCGCCGAACAGGAAGGCACCGCCGCCGATCACCCCGATCAGCCCGCCCGACACCACCGGGTGCCGGAGGTGGCCGACCCCGCGGACGGGCGGGTCGTCGTCGTGGTGGGTCGGCCGCATGGGGCGGGCCGTGGTCGTGTCCGTCATGGTTCCCCCTCGCATCACGTGTGACATGCGTCATCCTGCCATGGCGGGTGGACGGGTCAGGCCCCCTGTGGACAGGCCTCGATGATCATCAACGGGTGTTCCGCCGCGTCGAAAGGGCGGCCGTGCCAGTCGCTCCAGATGCGGTCCACCGCCAGCCCCGCCGCCGCGAGGTCCTCGGTCACCTGCTCCACGGAGCGGAACTGCAGGTGCTCCTCACCCTCGCGGACCACGCCCTCGTCCGGATACTCGGTGCGCCATCGGTGCACGACGACGCCGTCCGCGTCCGGCGTGCTCGTGGCCTCGGACTCGACGAGGCGACCGGCCGCCGTCGTCCGTTCCGTGGGCTCCTGCTGCCAGTCCTCCCAGGCGCGGCGGACGGGGTTGCGGGTCTCGAACAGCAGCCGACCGCCGGGGACCAGGCCGGCGGCTATGCGCCGCAGGGCGCCGTACCAGTCCTGGCCGATCAGGTGCATCGCCACGTTCCCGCTCATGATCACCAGGTCCGCCGACGCCGGCTCGATCAGCTCCGCGGTGCCCCGCCGCCACTCGACGCGGTCCCCGCCGGGGCGCGCCCGGGCGACGCGCAGCATGGCCTCGGCCGGGTTGATCCCGACGACGGCGCGGTCGTCGCCGGTCAGCGTCACCGTGAGCGATCCGGTGCCGCAGCCGAGATCGACGATCCGCCGGGCGCCGGACTCCTCGGCCGCCCGGCGGAAGTACGCGTGGTCCTCTCCGGGCGGGTTGTCGAGGTCATAGAGGGCGACGACGCGAGCGTCATCGTAGGCGCGGCGGTTCGTCTCGGCCGGGTCCAGATGCATGGACGGCACCGTATCTTGAAGATGACCGCATGCACCGCCAGCTGGACCACGAGGAGGTCGACCAGCGGCTCGAGGGCTGAGCCGCCCTGATCTGCCGCGCTCACCCCACAAAGACGCAGAAGGGGTGGCCGGCCGGGTCCGCGAACACGTACAGGGGCTCGTCGTCGGAGCGGTCCAGGACGAGGCGCCCGCCCAGGCCTAGGACGTGTCTGACAATGACCCCGGGGGCCAGCTGACACCATGGAGCGCATGTCTCGTTTCGGGACTGAGGCGCGGCATCTCGGGGCTTCTGCGTGATCGCCGGACCGGGAGGCGGCCGCCGTGGTGCTGGCGACCCTGGATCGCCAGGATCCTGAGTACCTCTACGTGGCCCTGGTGGCCGCGACCGCGCCCTGCCGGATGAAGGCCGTGGGTTTCCACACGGGCACGTTCCCGCACGGGCTGAGCTGGAAGGCCACGGAGGAGGCGGAGACGGTGCTCAACGCCGCTGTGACCATGGGCCCGCGTGAGGCCGCCGCCGGTGCGCTGGCCATGCTGGCCTACGTGTCCTGGCTCCGGGGCGAGGGCTCCCTGACCGATGACCGGCTAGCGTTCGCCAAGGCATGCGCGCCGTTCCCGCCATGATCGGCGCCACCGCGGTGGCCGCGGTGGCCCCCGATCCCGCCCTGGCCTGAAAGCCCATCAAGGGCAGACCGAAACGGCCCGGGAGCCGCTCACCGGCGGCCCCCGCCGTGTCGAGGACCCGGCGGCACGGTCCGGTGCGCTGCACGCTGCGTACAGCGCATCGGACCGGGCGAGCGCACAAGCCAGCTTGAGCGAAACATAATGGTGCGCTCAGGACGGTTCTTCCTGTCGACCCCGCTGACCCAAGAAAGCCACTACTGGCGGAACGATCCTCGTGCTTGCATCGAATAAACGACTACAAGCAGGAAGACAAGTAGGTGGGCAGCCATGCCGGCAATGTATAGCCACGCTCCCCAGTACCCACCTTCACCCGGCAATCGAAATGCGGTCAACCCGGATAACATAAGGGCAGGGGCTAGAGCAAACACCCAGGGAGTGCCCCTTAAGTGCCCCTCGGCACTCTTTAATCGCCTAGATAAACCCCATGACGCCACCGAGATAATAATCGAAGCGACCGCGAATCCTAGGGAGAAGGACGAGTGCCGCTCGCCCGTCCAGCCCGATGTAGTCATAATTACCCAGGTCGCAGGAATAATTAGTTGTAGAAAGGCAATGCCAATGATCATTAGTCGCAATCCCAAAATTCTCTAATACCCCGTAACTTCGGCTACTCAGTTCCCATCCCAGTTCTTCGTTTTCGCCTTCACAACTTCATATTAGACGTTCGCAACGCCTCGGCAGCTTGCCCTACTCGACCCCCCGCCAGCGCCTTTCGCTACAGCAGCAGGCTGCCCACGGCGGGGGCCGCGGGGGCTCAGGACCACTCCCTCCACCGCCGGCGACTCCTTTCGTCGACCCCTGGACTGGCTCAGCAGTTGCCCGCGGCCAAGAGCACCGTCACCGTATTCTCGGCCCATACCGTCGGACCGCACTACAGACCATGTGCCGAGCTCAGCCGGAGCTCCGGTGGGGGCGACGTGAGATCCGCGACGCCCACTCCGGCGCCAGCAGCTCGCATCGTGACTACAGCCAGATCTCGGCGACACGCCCCGCCCTGACCGCGCTCGGGGGATACACGCCACCCCACCCGCGGTATGTGGTTTGACACATCGGGAGGTATTCGGCCTCCTGCACCCCTACCGGAGGAGGCGGCTCATCGAGCAGCGGACCATCACCTACGCCGACGGCTACAACGCGGCCAAGACCTTCTACATGCGCCGTGAGAACCACGCATGGGCCGTGGCCCACCACTGGCGCGCCGTCACCGAACACCCCAAGGGCGCTCACTCCATCCAGGTGCTCACCATGCTCCTCCCCGAGCTCGTGCGCGCCCTCGCCGCTCACGAGCTCGACCACCCCCAGCCCTGAGCCAGCACTTCCCCCGACGGGCACGGACCGCACGGTCCCCGCCCGTCGGCGTTCCCGGCCCGCGCTAGCGGATCGAGGGCCTGGGCTCCTGGCCCACGCTGGCGGGGCCACGCCGGCGCCACGTGGCCAGCAGAGGTCTCAGCCGAAGACACCGCCGAAGGCCATGGCGGTGGCGGTCTCCACGACCCCGGTGACCGCGGAGCCTAAGGCGTGGTCGTGGGACGCGCGGTAGATCTCCGCGACGGAACGGACGTCGACGGCGTCGATCACCGGCTGCTAGAGCACGGGGCGGGTGACCATGGCCACGCATTAAGCGACCTCGGTGTCCGCGTCAGCGTCTCGGCCTCAGTCGACGTCGTCGCTCCCCGGATCCACCCACCGAGCGGCCGGCACGACGGCGGCCTGGGTGATGTTCCCGAGCAGGACCATGAACCCCCAGAGGGCGGCGTCGGCCAGCAGCCACGGCCCGGCATGAGTGCGGTCGGCGTAGGCCAGCAGGTGCAGCCCCACGGCCACGGCGCAGCCGACCGAGCCGAGGAGGATGCACCGCCAGGACGTCCAGGGCGACGTCCGTGGCGGACCGGCCACCCGCGTCGAGGGCGTTGGAGGCGACCAGCCACCGCGCCCGTCCTCCCGGCGGCGGGGGCGGTCCGCCCGGTGTGCTCTGCGTCAGGCCCGGGAGTCTGACACA
This sequence comes from Micrococcus sp. HG099, assembly GCF_024723355.1. NCBI lineage: Bacteria > Bacillati > Actinomycetota > Actinomycetes > Micrococcales > Micrococcaceae > Micrococcus > Micrococcus sp. HG099. The sequence continues at coordinate 18,768 of NZ_JANQCJ010000006.1, forward strand.
CCCCCTCCACGCCAGTCCGTCACACCGGGTCCGCCCCGGCCCGCCGCGCCCCGGAGAGGCTCCGGCCGGTCCCGGATGGCGCGGCGGCGGCTTATATGACGTGCGAGCCGGCCGCCCGCTGGACTCGCGGCGGCCCGCCGCGTGGGATGGGTGCACCACCCATCCAGAGCGGCCGAGAGATCTGGCTCGACGACGCCGCAGCAACCCGCCCGACGGACCCGGACCCCCGGGAACGGCAGGCCCGGTGCTACCGCCAGGACCGATGGAGGAGAGCAGATGCCCCGTCATGCCACACAACAAGTCCACGCCGGCTACGAGCCCGCCGCACCCCACCGGCCGGTCGTCCCGCCCATCCACCAGACCACGGCGTTCCGTTTCCCGGACCACGCCACGGCGGCATCGATGTTCCGGCTCGAGACCCCCGGCTTCACCTACAGCCGCACGGGCAACCCGACCGTCGCGGTGTTCGAGAACCGCCTCGCCGCACTGGAGGGAGGCATCGGCGCGATCGCCACGGCCACCGGCCAGGCCGCCGTCGCGCTGTCCCTGCTGGCGCTGCTGCAGGGCGGCAACCACCTGGTCGCCTCCAGCCAGCTCTACGGGGGCACCGTCGACCTGCTGACGGACACGTTCGCGGACTTCGGCATCGAGGTCACCTTCGCGGACCCGGCGGACCCGCCCGCGTGGGCCGCCGCGGTCCGGCCCGAGACCCGCGCGTTCTTCCTCGAGGCCATCACCAACCCGCTCGCCACCCTCCCGGACCTGCCCGCGCTCGCGGACCTCGCCCACGCGGCCGGTGTGCCCGTGGTGGTGGACAGCACCCTCGCGACACCGGCCCTCTACCGGCCGCTGGAGCACGGCGCCGACGTCGTCGTGCACTCGGCCACCAAGTTCCTCGGCGGGCACGGCGCGGTGCTCGGCGGCGCGATCGTGGACGGCGGCACGTTCGACTACGGCGCGACGCCGGACCGGTGGCCGCAGCTGGCCCGGCCCAAGGCCCGCTACGGCGGGCAGACGCTGGTCGAGCGGCACGGCCGCGGCGCCTACCTGACGCTGGCCCGCAGCAAGTTCCTGCACGACCTCGGCCCCACCCTCGCCCCCGCAAGCGCGGCGCAGTTCATCCAGGGGCTCGAGACGCTCGACCTGCGCGTGGCCCGCCACACCGCCACCGCCCTGGCCGTGGCCGAACACCTGGCCGGGCACCCCGCCGTCGCGCGGGTGCACCACCCCGGCGTGGCCGGGCATCCCAGTGCGGCGCTTGCCGCCCGCGACTTCCCGGACGGCGTCGGCTCGGTGTTCTCCTTCGACCTGGCCTGCGGCCCCGAGGCCGTGGCCCCGTTCCTCGACGCGCTCGAGCTGTTCCAGCTGGTGGTCAACGTCGGCGACGCCCGGTCTCTCGTCTCTCACCCCGCGACCATGACGCACTGTCGCCTGACGCGGCAGCAGCGCGAGGCCGCCGGGATCGCCGAGACCACTGTCCGGCTCTCCATCGGGCTGGAGTGTCCCGACGACCTGATCGCGGACCTGGACCGTGCCCTGGCCGTGGTGTCCGCCGCCGGGCCGGCCGTCCCCGCCGCCACGCCCGCCGTCCCCGAGACCGCCGCCGTCACCCTGGAGGTGCGCTGAGATGACCGCCGTCCACCACACCACCCGCCCCGTGTCCCGTCCCGCCGTCCGCGGCTTCACCACCACCGCCGTGCACGCCGGCCAGGAGCCCGACCCGCTGACCGGCGCCGTGGTGCCGCCGATCTACCAGACCAGCACCTTCGTGCAGGACGGCATCAACGTGCTGCGCGCCGGGCACGAGTACAGTCGCGGCTCCAACCCGACCCGGAACGGCTTCGAGACCCAGCTCGCCGCCCTCGAGCACGGCGACCGGGCGTTCGCGTTCGCCTCCGGGCTCGCCGCCGAGGACGCCCTCCTGCGGGCCGTGCTGCGCCCCGGCGACCACATCGTGCTGGGCGGTGACGGCTACGGCGGCACCCACCGCCTCATCACCACCGTCCTCGAGCCGTGGGGCGTGTCCAACACCCCCGTGGACATCACCGACCCGACGGCGGTCGCCGCGGCCGTCCGCCCCGGCCGCACCGCGCTGCTGTGGGTGGAGACGCCGTCCAACCCGCTGCTCGGCATCGCGGACCTGGCCGCCTGGGCGCAGATCGCCCACGACGCCGGCGCGCTGCTGGTCGTGGACAACACGTTCGCCTCGCCCTACCTCCAGCGGCCCCTGGACCTCGGCGCGGACGTGGTGGTGCACTCCACCACCAAGTACATCGGCGGGCACTCGGACGTGCTCGGCGGCGCCGTGGTGGTGGCCGACCGCGAGTTCCGCGGCCGGGCACTGGCCGAGGCGGTGGCCTACCAGCAGTTCGCCGCCGGCGCGGTCGCCGGACCGCAGGACTCCTACCTCGCCGCCCGCGGCCTCAAGACGCTCGGCCTGCGCATGGACCGGCACGGCGCCAACGCCGCCGCCCTCGCGGGCTGGCTGCAGGGCCGCCCCGAGGTCGCCCAAGTCTTCTACCCCGGGCTGCCGGACCACCCGGGCCACGACCTCGCCGCACGGCAGATGGACGGCTTCGGCGGCATCGTCTCCGTGCGGCTGGCCGGGGGAGAGGCCGCGGCCCGCGCGTTCGCCGAGGCCACCGAGCTGTTCGCGCTCTCGGTCAGCCTCGGCGGGGTCGAATCGCTGCTCTGCTACTCCTCCGAGATGACCCACGCCTCCGTGCGGGGCACGCCCCTGGCCGTCCCCACGGACCTGGTCCGGCTCTCCGTCGGCATCGAGGACGTGGCCGACCTGCAGGCGGACCTCGAGGCCGGCCTCGAGTGCGCCGCACGCGTCGCCGCCGGCCGCGGGACGCCGTCGTCGTCCGCGGTGCCCCGTCCCGCCCCCGCCCACCACCGCACCACCCGCGCCCGCACCCCGGAGAGGACCCGATGAGCCACGCCACCCTTGTCCCGAGCACCGCGCCCACCCGCGTGGACGACCTGACGTTCAGCATCCACACCACGCCGTTCGACGAGGACTACACGCCCGCCGCCAGCACGCGCGCCACCACGAACTTCGCCAACCTCGCCCGCGGCGCGGACCGGCGGGAGAACCTGCGCGCCGCCCTGGCCATGATCGACGGGCGCCTCAACGACCTCGCCCCCTGGGACAACCCGGAGCGGGACCGCTACACGGCGCGGATCGAGATCGTCTCGATCGACGTGCACTTCACCGCCGACGACGGCGCGGACGTCGACTTCCCGCTCATGGAGATGCTCGACGTGCGGGTGGTCGAGTGCGCGACGGGCGCCGAGCTCGGCCGCAGTGTGGGGAACAACTTCTCCTCCTACGTCCGTGACCACGACTTCTCCGTGGTGCTGCCCGCGCACGCGGCGACGTCGCCGGGGACAGAGGAGCCCGACGGCTTCGGCGACCTGCACGGGCGGCTGTTCCGGCACCTGCTCGACTCGCAGGCGTACCGGGCGCGGTTCCCGCAGCCGCCCGTGATCTGCATCAGCGTGTCCACGAGCCGCACCTACCGGCGGCTGACGAACGAGCACCCGGTGCTCGGGGTCGAGTACCGCCAGGACGCGCCCTCCCGCACGGACCGCTACTTCGGCCGGATGGGCCTGGGGATCCGGTGCTTCCTGCCGCGCGGGTCCGTGGCGCCGCTGGCGTTCTACTCGCGGGGCGACCTGCTCAACGACCACGCGAACCTCTCCCTGGCCGGGCTGATCGCCACCATGGAGACCTTCCAGCGGATCTACCGGCCGGAGATCTACAACGCGAACGCCGGGGCCGGCGAGGTCTACCGGCCGCGCCTGGACCACGGCGACTTCTCGCAGACCCGGATCGCCTACGACCGCGAGGAGCGGGCCCGCCTCGGCCGGGAGCAGGGGGAGTACACGCAGGAGCACTTCGTGGGCCCGCACCGCGACCTGCTGGAGCGCTGGGCCGCCGCCCACGCCGCACGAGACACCGAGGAGACCCGATGACCGCCCTGATCCCCACCGCCCTCGTCGGCAGCCTGCCCAAGCCCGGCTGGCTCGCCGAGGAGGAGACGCTCTGGTCGCCCTGGAAGCTCGAGGGGGAGCAGCTGCGCGAGGGCCAGCTCGACGCGCTCGCCCTCGCCGTGGCCGACCAGGAGCGCGCGGGCATCGACATCGTCTGCGACGGCGAGCAGACCCGCCAGCACTTCGTCACCACGTTCATCGAGCACCTCGGCGGCGTGGACTTCGACCGGCGCGAGACGGTGCGGATCCGCGACCGGTACGACGCGAGCGTGCCGACCGTCGTCGGGGAGGTGGGCCGGCCGTCGTCGGTGTTCGTGGACGACGCGAAGGCCCTGCGCGCGCGGACGGACCGGCCCATCAAGTGGACCCTGCCCGGGCCGATGACCATGATCGACACCCTCGCCGACCGCCACTACGGCAGCCGCGAGAAGCTCGCGTGGGAGTTCGCGCGCATCCTCAACGAGGAGGCGCGGGAGCTGGCCGCGGTGGGCGTCGACGTCGTGCAGTTCGACGAGCCCGCGTTCAACGTGTTCTTCGACGACGTCCGCGACTGGGGCGTGGCGACGCTCGAGCGTGCGGCCGAGGGCCTGACGTGTGAGACGGCCGTGCACATCTGCTACGGCTACGGGATCAAGGCGAACAACGACTGGAAGGCCACGCTGGGGCAGGAGTGGCGCCAGTACGAGACGTCGTTCCCGCTGCTGCGCGAGTCCACGATCGACACGATCGCCCTGGAGCGGCACCACTCCCGGGTGCCGGCGGAGCTCATCGGCCTGCTGCGCGGCAAGAAGGTGATGGTCGGCGCGATCGACGTGGCGAGCGACGAGATCGAGACGCCCGAGGAGGTGGCCGCGACCCTCCGGGAGACCCTCGAGTTCGTGGACGCGGACAAGCTGATCGCGAGCACCAACTGCGGCATGGCGCCGCTGGCTCGCTCGGTGGCCCGGGACAAGACGGCGGCGCTCGTGGCCGGCGCGCGGATCCTCCGGGAGGAGCTGGGCGGAGAGTGAGGGGGCCGGCGTCTGCCTGCTCACCCCCACACGCCGGAACCGGCGATGAGCCGGACCGCGAGCACCGCCATGACCACCGCGATCACCACGTCCACCACGCGCCACGCCTGCGGGTCGGCGAGCACCCGGGCCAGCAGGCGGGCGCCGTAGCCGAGCGCGGTGAACCACAGGACCGAGGCGGCGACGGCGCCGGCGGCGAAGACCCACCGCGCGTCGGGACCGTGCTGGTTGGCGAGGCTGCCCAGCAGCACCACGGTGTCCAGGTAGACGTGCGGGTTGAGCCAGGTCAGCGCGAGCGTGGTGGCGATGACCGAACCCGCGGTGCGCGGCGCCTGCTCGGCCCCGAGCCCCTGCGGGCGCAGCGCGGCACGCAGGGAGGAGACCGCGAACCAGAGCAGGTACAGGGCGCCGCCCCAGCGCAGCACCTCGAGCAGCCACGGCACGGCCTGCACGAGCGCGCCCACCCCGGCCGTGCCGGCCAGGATCAGCACGGCGTCCGAGGCCATGCACACCAGCACGACGGCGCCCACATGCTCCCGGCGCACGCCCTGGCGGAGCACGAAGGCGTTCTGGGCGCCGATGGCGACGATGAGGGCGAGTCCGGTGAGCAGGCCGGTGCCGGCGAGGGTCCACATGGGTGAGGACGCTAGGGCCCGGCCGGGCCTGAGCCAAACGAAGAGAACTGCAGGCACCTAAGCTCTGCTTCATGAACCTGGACCAGCTGCAGGCGCTGCGTGCGATCGCGGACGAGGGCTCGTTCGAGGCGGCCGCGTACGAGCTCGGCGTCAGCGCCTCCGCGGTCAGCCAGCGCATCCGCGCCCTGGAGCGGGAGGTGGGACAGGTGCTGCTCCGGCGCGGCACACCCTGCGAACCGACCGAGGCCGGTGTCGGCCTGGTGCGCGTGGCCCGGCACATGCGGGTGCTCGAACAGGAGGCGTGGGCCGGGCTGGGCCGCACGGCGGCCGGGCGCAGCGTCACCTCCCTGGCCGTGCCCGCCGACGTGCTGGGCACGTGGTTCGGGCCGGTCCTGGCGGAGGCCGCCGACTGGGACGACACGGTCCTGGACCTGCACGTCGAGGACCAGGACCACAGCGCCCGGCTGCTGCGCCGAGGCGAGGTGCTGGCCGCCGTCACCACGGAGCCGCAGCCGGTGCAGGGGTGCGCGGCGGGGCCGCTGGGGAGCATGCGCTACGTCCCGCTCGTGGCGCCCGCCCTGCTCGCGCGGCACGCGGCGGGCGACGTCGTCGACCTCGGCGCGATGCCCATGATGCGCTACAACGCGAAGGACGACCTGCAGCGCCTCGCGCTGAGCGGCGCCGGGCTGGACGTCGCCCCGCCCACGCACCTGGCGCCGTCGTTCGACGGGTTCCACCGGTCTGTCCGGGCCGGCCTGGGGTGGGGGATGCTCGTGGACGCCCAGGCCGTCGAGGACGTGCGCGCCGGTCGGCTGGTCCGCGTGCCCGGGCTCGACGACGTCCTCGTGCCCCTCTACTGGCAGGCGGCCACACTGCCCGTGACGCGCCTGGTGCGGCTCACGCGGGCGGTGCGGGAGGCGGCCCAGCGGACGCTCGAACGGGGGTGAGGCGGCACCACGGGGTCGCGGGCCGTCAGCGGCGTCGCAGCGGTGCCGGCGCCTCCATGGAGGCCTCGACCAGCACAGGCCGGAAGCCCAGCGCCTCGTTGACGTCGAGCATGTGCCGGTTCTCCTCGGCGTTCCACGTGATGATCGCGCGGGCCTCGGGCAGCGCGTCACGCACGGCGATGAGGTTCGCCGCCTTCACACGCATGCCGAGGCGGTGGCCGCGGTGCTCGGGCAGCACGATGGTGTCCCACTGGTCGATGAGCCCGTCCGGGCGCGAGCGGGGTGCCACCAGTTCGCTCAGGGCGACGATCCGGCCGGTGGCACGGTGCCGCGCCACTGCGCGGAAGAGCCGCCCGGTCGTGAGGATCTGCTCGTCCATGCGACGCACGCGGGCCGCATCCCAGACCTGCTCCACCACGGTGCGTTCCCCGGCGGGCACGTCCGTGGCCATGCGGGCTTTGAGGACGGCGAGGTCGTCCTGCAGGGCCGCGTCGGCCGCGCCTTCCCAGGCGTGGAGCTCGTAGTCCGACGAGACGCGTTCGGCCTCGGCCAGGGCGACGGCGGGGTCGATCCCCGGATCGGCGAAGTCATACCGGCTCACCCGCTCGATCTGGACGAGCGCGAAGCCGTAGGACTGGGCGAGACGCACGCCCGGATGCCCGGCGGGCACCGCGCCGGCGCCGTTGGGCGGGGTGAGCGCCCGTTGTCCGGTCATCGGCCGCGGCGTCAGCGGCCAGGTCTCGAAACGGGTGAGGCCGGCGGTGTCCAGGACGAGCCGCTCGGTCAGTGCCTGGCCGTGGCCGCGTCCGCGGTGCCGCGGGTGGACGTAGACGGTGAGGGAGGCCGCGTCAGGGTCGTCGACGTGGTTGATCAGGACGCGGGCGTAGCCGACCGCCTCGCCGTCGACGTACGCCAGGTAGCGGCGCTGCGTGTAGTCGGTCTCGGCGGCGGCCTGGATGAGCGCGTCCGTGGGGGTCTCGTCCCACTCGGTCGTGCCGATCAGCTCGTGATTGTACTCGTCGCCGAGCTGGCAGTAGGCCCGCCAGTGGGGGTCGTCCGACGAGGCGGGCAGGGGGAATTCGATGATGTCAGGCATGCGGTGACTGCTTTCTGCAGATAGGGGTGGGCGCAGAGGCACCCGTCGAGCCGTGCTCGAGACGGGCGCGCGGGGAGGGCCGGCGGTGGGTCGTCGGACCCACGGGGTCACTGCTGCTGCATCATGGGGTGAACTGTGTCACGACGCGGACCGGTGGGCAAGGGCCTTCGCCGTCGAGATGCAGGCAGATTTCACCTGACGCGCGGGGAACTCTTCGCATATCGGTCGGGATCCGGTCGACGTGACACTGGGTGTCCAGGTGGGCGCCCCCGCGGGCCCCAGGGATCGCCAGAAACGTACGGGCGGCTGCGGCTCTGGCGGATCGGTTGTGGCGAGTCATGTGGCGGGCGGCAGGGCCGGAGGTGGCGCACACGGCGCATGGCGGAGCCCCTTGTCATAAACGACCGCTATAGCTCCCCGCTACACCTTCGCGGCCCGTCTAGGAGCGATGCATGGATCCCCATGAACTCGGAGCTTTGGTCGGGGCGTGCCGAGGGCTGCTTGAGCGTCGGCCGCCTGGCGAGGCAGGGGGTGCTGCTGCCATGCTCACTGCGTCGGGCATGATCCTGCTCGGTTCTCCGCCAGACGCGTTGAATCCAGCGGTTGAGCTGTGCCATGAGACTGAGCCCTACTGCGCTGCCTACCGTCTGGGGGAGTCGATCGTCGCCACCGTCTGCCTGTACCGGGACCTCGATGAGACGGTCCGGGTGCTGGCGCCCTGTGGCGTATGCCAGGAGCGTCTGGCGACCCACGGGCCAGAGGTGCTCGCTGCCATTCCGAAGGGGGAGGGGATAACCGTCGGTTGGGTGGCGCTGCGTGATCTCATGCCGCACTACTGGCTCACGGTGTTCGAGGATGTCCCGGGTGACTGGGCGGGCGCCTGACCCTCTGGTCTGCGCGACTGTTCTTTGGGCCCATCTCTAAGACCGGTTCATCCAGAGGACCACGGCCGGCCGGCTGACCCGGAACTCGGCGGCCACATGGGCCTGCGCGATTCCATCGCGCAGGTGGCGGTGGACTATCCGCAGACGGCCCGTGCGTGCAGGGAGCGTCGGGGCGATCAGCTCCCACTGGTCATCAGAGATCATCTGGACACGGGACACGCCTTCCAGGGTGTGAGCCGGCCCTCGCATTCATTGTTAGACACGCCCTAGGGGCAAGCACTGGCCCTGCAAGGTGCATGCGGCCGGGCGGGACAGTGACAGCAGGGACTGGTCACCGTCACGAAGACAGACACGGTGGGTCAGGCCCCGGTCCGCAGCAGCGGACCGGGGTCTGACCCACAAGTGATTCTCATCTGCCCCCCGGGGCAGGTCGTTGCCGGCCCTGGAGATGGATAAATTCAGCTCTGGAGCTGAGCGAGCAGGGTCTCCATCTCGGCGGTCTCTGCCTCCTGGTCCTCGATCACCTTCTGGGCCATCTTGATGGCCTGGGGGTTCTCACCGTCGGCGACTTCCTTCTGGGCCATGTCGATGGCCCCGCGGTGGTGGGTGGTCATCATGGTCAGGTACATCTCGGCGGCCTCGGTGCCTTCGGCGGCCTCCAGCTCCTGCATCTGCTCGTCGGTCATCATGCCCTCCATACCCGCACCGGACTCGGAGCCGTGGTCCATGCCCTCCATGCCCCCGGACTCCGTGGAGGTGGGCTCGCCCCAGGTCTCGAGCATGGTCGTGAGCTGGTCGATCTCCGGGCCCTGGGCGGCGACGATCTTGTTGGCCAGCGCCTCGATGTCCGGATCGAGATCACCCTTGGCGAGCATCACCTCGCTCATCTGAACGGCTTGCTCGTGGTGGGGGATCATCATCTGGGCGAACATCGTGTCCGCGTCATTGTGCTCTTCCGTGACCTCCTGGCCGGAGCCGGAGGGGGCAGCCGTCGCGGTGTCCGTGCTCCCGGCCCCGGCCGCCGCGGACGTGGCGGCTCCGGGGGCGTCCCCGGTGGTTTCTTCGCCGCTGGTGCCGCAGCCGGCCAGGGCCAGGGCGGAGGCCAGGGCGAGGGTGTGAGAGTGGTGGAACGCTTCACGATAGGTCCTTACTCATTGTGGATCGGGTAGTTAGGGGTCAGTGAGTTTTTGCCGTCGCGGACGCCTGAGTGCTGGCAGCACGGCGGTCGTCCATGCTGGTGGCGGCCAGGTGCGCCGGGTCCAGGTCGAGACGGCGCAGCAGCTGGGCGTTGAGCGCCACCACGATCGTGGACACCGACATCAGCACCGCCCCGACGGCCGGGGACAGCACGATCCCGGCCGAGGCGAGGACACCGGCGGCCAGGGGCACGGCGATGAGGTTGTACCCGGTGGCCCAGGCGAGGTTCTGCAGCATTTTGCGGTAGCTGGCCCGGGAGAGGTCGATCATCGACAGCACGGCCCGCGGGTCGTTGCCGGCCAGGACCACTCCGGCGGACTCCATGGCCACGTCGGTGCCGGCCCCGATGGCGATCCCGACCTCGGCCCGGGCCAGGGCGGGGGCGTCGTTGACGCCGTCGCCGACCATCGCCACGGTCATCCCGCGGGACTGGAGCTCGGTGACCTTGGTGTCCTTGTCCTGGGGCAGGACCTCGGCGAAGACCTCGTCGATGCCCAGATCGGCCCCGACGGCCTCGGCGACCTGGCGGGCGTCGCCGGTGATCATGGCGACCCGCACGCCGCGTTCCTGCAGGGCCCGGACAGCCGCCCGGGACTCGGGGCGGATGCGGTCCTCCAGGGCCAGAGCCCCGATGACGGTTCCGTCCCGCACGACGTGCAGGACCCCGGCGCCCCGGTCGATCCAGGCCCGGGTGGCGGCGGTGATCGTGGCCGGGGTGGACAGGCCGAGCTCGCGCAGCATGTTCGGTCCGCCTACGACGACCTCGGTCCCGTCCACGGTCGCGCGCACGCCACGTCCGGTGGCCGATTGGAAACCGGTGCCGCGCAGCCCCAGCCGGGAGGCTTCGGGGTGGGTGGCCGCGGCGGTGACGATGGCCCGGGCCACGGGGTGCTCGCTGTCGGCCTCCGCGGCGCCCGCAACGGCCAGCAGCTCGGCCTCGGAGACCCCCGGGACGGGGGTGAGACCGGTGACGGCGTGGGCCCCTTCGGTCAGCGTCCCGGTCTTGTCGAAGAGGACCACGTCGATGGTGCGCATCCGCTCCAGGGCCATCCGGTTCTTGATCAGCACCCCTGCCTTCGCGGCGCGTTCGGTGGAGATCGCGATGACCAGCGGAATGGCCAGGCCCAGGGCGTGCGGGCAGGCGATCACCAGCACCGTCACGGTGCGCACCACCGCATCGTCAGGCTGACCCAGCAGGGTCCAGGCGATGGCGGTGAGAACGCCGGCGCCCAGGGCGAACCAGAACAACCAGGCGGCCGCCCGGTCGGCCAACGCCTGGGCGCGGGAGGAGGAGGCCTGGGCGTCGGCGACCATGCGCTGGATCCCGGCCAGGGCCGTGTCGGCCCCGACGGCCTCTACCCGCACCCGCACCGTGTTGTCGGTGGCCACGGTGCCCGCCACGACCGTGTCGCCCACCGTGCGGGCCACGGCCTGGGATTCGCCGGTGATCATGGACTCGTCGAATTCGGCCGATCCGTTGGTGATGGTTCCATCGGCGGGCACCCGGGCCCCGGAGCGCACCAGCACGACGTCGCCCACGGCCAGCTCATGAACTGGAACGGTGACGGTGTCCCCGTCGAGGACCTTCTCCGCCTCGTCCGGCAGCAGGGCCGCCAGGGCGTCCAGGGCGGAGGAGGCCGCACCGAGAGCGCGCATCTCCATCCAGTGACCCAGCAACATGATCACCACCAGCAGCGCCAGCTCCCACCAGAAGTCCAGGTCGAAGCCGCCGATCCCCAGGGTCGTCACCCAGGACGCGACGAAGGCCACGCTGATGGCCATGGAGATCAGCAGCATCATCCCCGGCTGGCGGGACTTCAGCTCGGTGAGCCCGCCCTTGAGGAACGGCATCCCACCGTAGAAGAAAATGACCGTGCCCAGCACGGGCGGGATCCAGGCCGAGCCGGGGAACTGCGGGGCGTGGTAGCCCAGCAGGTGCCCGACCATGGGGCTGAAGTACACCACGGGCACGGACAGGGCCAGGGAGAGCCAGAACTTGTTCTTGAACATCGCCGTGGAGTGCCCGGCGTGCTCCCCATGGGTGTGCACCGCGTGGTCCTCGTCCACCGCGGAGTGCGCGTGGTCGGAGGGCATGGCCTGCCCGTGCGTGGTGGCATCACCGTGGTGCCCGTGAGCGCTGTGTTTCGCGTGCTGCTGCGGATCGTGGCCGGCATGCGCCTGTTCCGGGGCGGCGGGGTGACCGGTTCTGTGCTCGTGGTGCGGGGTGCTCATGATGCGCTCCTTCCGCGCAGGCCCCCTGCAGGGGCCGAGGTAATGATCGGGCTCGTCAATCGGTGACGAGGGTGTAGCCGGCCTCTTCCACGGCAGCTCGAACGGCGGCCGTGGTCAGTGGTTCGGCGGCGGTGACCGTGACGGTGGAGGCCCCACCGGCCACCAGGTCGATGTGCACCTCGCTCACCCCGTCCAGGGCGGTGATCTCCTCGGTGACGCTGGTGGCGCAGTGCCCACAGGTCAGACCCTCCACCTGATAGGTCGCGGTCGTGCGGGCGGAGGGAACCGCACCAGCAGTCGGAGCTGCCTGGTCGGCGGCCGGGGCGGGGGCGCAGCAGGCGCAACCGGTGGAGGCCATCGGCAACGGGGAACGGGTCTCGGGGGTCATCTGGAGCTCCTTCGATCGAGTCGGGTGGCAAGGGCTGGCAGCGGCCTCACCACTCACAGTCATATACCCCCCAGGGGTATAGCACAAGGGGTGGGGTCATGTGGCGACCGTGACCTCCCGTGGTCGGTGCTGGGTGTGGCGTGGCAATTCCAGAGTGAAGACCGCTCCGGCCCCGGGCCCGGAGGAAGTGACGCTCAGCGTCCCGCCGTGGGCCTCGACCAGGGCCCGGGAGATGGTCAGTCCGATCCCGGAACCACCGTGGTCGCGGTCCCGAGCGGTGTCCCCGCGCCAGAAGCGCTCGAACACTTGCGGCAGGCTCTCGGCGGCGATCCCCTCACCGGTGTCGGCCACCACCAGGGCGAGCTGGCGCGGGCCATGAGGAGCAGCGCGCACGGTCACCGCCCCACCGGGCGGGGTGTGGCGCAGGGCGTTGGTGAGCAGGTTGTTCAGCACCTGCCCCATCCGCTGCCGGTCCACTTCCACGACCCCGGCGGTGTCCTGCGCGTCGAGCACCAGGTTCACGCCCTTGGCGGCGTAGGCCTCCCGGTGGGCCTCGACCGCCGTACGCAGCAAATCGGCGACCGGCTGTGCGGTGCGGTCCAGGTCGATCCGTCCCTCCTCAGCCCGGGAGACGTCGTGGATGTCCTCGACCAGACGCGTGAGGCGTCCCAGCTGGTCGGTCATGAGCTCCCCGGTGGCCTCGTCCCAGTGCGCCACGCCGTCCTGGAGGGCCTCGCAGTAGACGGACAGCACCGAGATCGGAGTGCGCATCTCATGGGCCAGGTCCGAGAGCATCCGTCGGCGGGTGTCCTCGGTGCGCTGCAGGCGGGTGGCCATGGTGTTGAAGGAGGTGGCCACCGCGTCCACCTCGGTGCCCGTACCCAGGGCCGGGACCCGGGTGTCGTAGCGCCCGCGCGCCATCGCCTGAGCCGCCTGGGTGAGGGCGGCCAGGGGCCGCCGAAGGCGGCGGGTGAAGAACCAGGTCACCGCCGCGGCGCAGATCACGGCGGTGCTCAGGGCCGCGGCCAGGATGATGAGGTTGGTGTCACGGTAGGCCTGCTCCACGTGCAGGAGTTCCGGGGAGTTCTCGGCGTGCCCGGCCATGATCAGGTGCTCGTGGAAGATCGCCGGCCCGGCCAGGGAGGCCACGACCACGGCGGCGAGGATGCTGGCGGCCACCACGATGGCCTGGGCCAGGAAGAACCGGGAGGCCAACCCCCGGCTGTGTCGCCAGCCGCTCACCGGGTCACCATCCGGTAGCCGACCCCGCGCACGGTGACGATGAAGGTGGCCTGGTCCTCCCCGAGTTTCCGGCGCAGGTGACCGATGTGCACGTCCACCAGCCGTTCATCGCCCACCCAGGCCGGGCCCCACACGGTGTCGATGAGCTGGCGGCGGGACAACGCCTCGTGCGGGCGGGCCGTCAGAGCGGCCAGCAGATCGAACTCGGTGCGGGTCAACCCTGCCGGTTCACCGTCCACCCGGGCCTCATGGGCGGCGAGGTCCACGGTCAGGTCCCCGAACACCCGGGCCGGCTCCACAGTGGTCACGGTGGTGCGAGGCCGGCGCAGCACCGCGGCCACCCGGGCGACGAGCTCACGCACGCTGAAGGGCTTGGTGATGTAGTCATCAGCCCCGGCCGCCAGCCCGGCCAGCTTGTCGTCTTCGTCCCCGCGGGCGGTGAGCATCAGCACGTAGCAGGAGGAGAAGCCCCGCAGCTTTCGGCACACCTCGATCCCGTCCAGGCCGGGCAATCCCAGGTCCAGGACCACCACGTCGGGCTTCCAGGTGCGGGAGTACTCCATAGCTTCGCGGCCGGTGTAGGCGATGAGGACGTCGTAGCCGGCCCCAGTGAGGTAGGTGGCGACCATCCGCGCCAGGGGTTTCTCGTCGTCGACCACCAGCACCCGCCCGGGGTCCGTATCGATGCCAGGGTTCATGACTTCAGTGTTCCCTCGGCCCGCACCGCATCAGCGCCGAAGGCTAGTTGGGGAAGGAATCTTCGCCAAACCTTCAAGAAAAACGCCACAGGGTCGCTCCCCGGCCAGTCGACAATGGTGGGAGGTCCTCGCACCGTGGTGCGAGGTGGAAAGGACTCATGAACCCCTTGACCCGTAGAACCCTGCTCGTCGGCGGCCTCGGCCTGCTCTGCACCGGCGCCCTGGCGGCGTGCTCCTCCCCGGCACCACCGGCTACGGCCGGAGCGAGCAGCGCCGGCACGGCGATCACCCATGTGCACGCCATCACCCGCGACACGGTGACAGGGGGTGGAGCAGGGGCAGGGACGATCCTGATGGCCACCCACGAGGGCCTGTTCCGCCTCCAAGACCGGGAACTGACCCAGGCGGGTCCGGTCGTGGACCTCATGGGTTTCACCGTCACGCCCGAGGGCCGCTACCTGGCCTCGGGCCACCCCGGCACCGGCACCGCTCTGCCCGAACCGGTCGGACTGATCGAATCCACCGATCAGGGCGAGACCTGGGAGGTGCTCTCGAGGGGCGGGGAATCGGACTTCCACGCACTGGCCGCCGGCCCGAACGGAGTGCTCGGCTTCGACGGGCAGCTGCGCGCCAGCTCCGACGGGCGCACCTGGAACACCCTCGAGATCCCCTCTCCCCCTGCTTGGCTGGCGATCGCCCCGGGCACGGGCACCGTCCTGGCCACCACCGAGGACGGCGTCATGCGCTCCGACGACGACGGTGCCACCTGGGACGCACTGGAGACCCCGCAGCTGATGTCCCTGGTGGCGTGGGCCGACGACACCACGATCGTCGGCGCCGGGATCGACGGGCACCTGCTGACCAGCCGCGATGCCGGGCGGAGCTGGACCTCCAGCGACCAGCCGGTCGGAGAGATCACCGCCCTGGGCGCAAGCACCACCACCGACGGCGGGATCGAAGCTCTCGTGGTGGCCGACACCACCGTTCTGCGCACCACCGACGGCGGCAACACCACCGAGCCACTGATGTGACCCATGGGACTGTCTCCCCAACGGTACAGAAGTGACAGTCCTCTTCGGCGGGGGCGTCCTTGGCCAGGGAGGGCAGAGTGCGCGCAGCTTTCAGTGATGGGAAAGCGCGTTATCCGTTTCTTCGGTGGTCGCATGTCACCGCGGCCGTCGGCGCTTCAAGTGAGGTCCGCGAGACTCGTCGCGAGATTGCGCCGGACCCAGGCCATCGCCGGCGAGAGGGCCCTCGCCGACTGCTGAGAAGCACGTCCGTTCATGGCCTTGGCCGGGAAGACCTCAAGTGCAGGGGCGTGCCCGCCAACGAGAGCGAACCGTACGTCGGCGCCATCGTTGCTCAGGAGGCCGCCCTCAGGCTCCAGACCTAGGGCGTGTCTGACAATAGTTTGGACCACGCGATCACCGCGTTCAGGATCACGGCAGCCCGGTAGACGATCGCGTACTAGGGCGTGTCTCCCATTCCGGCGATGAGACTCGCGGCAGTCTGGTCGGGTGAGGTCGACGGGTTCGCGGTATCGGGTGTTCACGGACGAGCAGTGGGAACGGATCGCGCCGTTGTTGCCCTCGAATGAGGGACAGCGGGGCCACCCGTTCGGGGACAACCGCCGTGTGGTCGAGGGCATCGCGTACCGGTACCGGACCGGAATCCCGTGGCGGGACCTGCCCCGAGAGGCATTCGGACCGTGGCAGACGGTGTGGAAGCGGCATCGCCGTTACGCCGCGGACGGAACCTGGGATCGGGTGCTGACCCACGTGCTGGCCGAGGCCGACGCGGCCGGGCAGATCGACTGGGCGGTCTCGGTCGATGCCACGATCGCCCGAGCCCACCAGCACGCGACGAACACGACCCGCCCTGACCAGGACACGGGGGGCCGGGGCGAATCACAAGAAACTGCCGCTGGACGAGGTTGAGCCGCCCGGACACGGCATCGGCCGCTCCCGCGGCGGACTGACGACCAAGATCCATCAGGTGGTGGACGGCCGGGGCCGGCCGCTGGCCGCCATCGTCACCGGCGGGCAGCGCAACGACGGGGCGGTACTGACCCAGGTGCTGGCCGAGATCCACGTCCCTCGGCTCGGTCCCGGACGCGCTCGATCTCGCCCGGGGGCGGTGATCGCAGACCGGGCCTACGCCGCCGGGGTGATCCGGACCGAGCTGCGGCGTCGGGGGATCACCGCGGTGATTCCCCAGAAGGGGGACCAGGTCGCCGCCCGGGCCCGGCGCGGGCGCCACGGTGGGCGCCCGCCTGGCTTCGATGCCCAGGCCTACCGCGGCCGCAACGTCGTCGAACGATACTTCGCCCTGGTCAAGCAATGGCGCGGACTGGCCACCCGGTACGACAAGCTCGCCATCACCTACCGCGCGGCCGTCACACTCTGTGCCATTCTCACCTGGCTACGCACCTAAGGCAGACCCGCCCCGGGAAGGACACCCTGGTTATCGGGTCGGCAGGTCGGTGGAGGCAAGGTCCGACAGCGCGCCTGTCAGATGCCGCACGAAGCTCCGACGGCGTTCATCGCTAATGCTGTCCAGCGACAGGTAGGGGTTGAGATCCTCCAGTTCGACCAGCAGCAGCTCGCCGTCGACGGTGCGACACGCGTCGACGCGCTGAATGCCGTGAGCCATCCCGTTCCAGTCGATGAAGCGCTGGGCGAATCTTAGATCGGCCTGCGTCGGCTCGTACGCGTCCAGTCGCCAGCGCTGCGCGGAATCAGGTGCGTACAGCGCGTATTCGAAGGTGCGATCGATGAAGTAGAACGAGACTTCATAGTCGATCTCGACGCACGGCTGGATGAGCACGTCGGCATCGTCGATACCGCGGATCTGCGACGGGTCCAGGATCCTCAGGCCCACCGAATCGGCGCCGAACTTCGGCTTGACCACGTAGGCATCGCAGTCCGGGAGCCGGTCCAGGTTCTCGACGCTCTCCACCGTGGGGATCACCGGATAGCCGGACCGGGACAGGTCCACGAGGTACTGCTTGCCGGCCATGTCGGCTTTGCCTGTCAGCTCGTTGAAGACCCGTGCACCGGTGGCAAGGGCATGTTCGCGGAACACCTGGTACTGCTGCGGGTAGTAGATTGTCGGCCCGCTGTTGCGGACGAGCACGACATCAAATCGGTCCATCAGCGCCAGGGCGTCCCTGGGGTGGCAGAGGGCCACGTCGAAGGACTGGCGCAATTGAGAGGACAGATAGATGTCCTCATCGCAGTACCGGCGCCCGCGCGCTTCATACGACAGATCGGTCACGAAGAGCACACTGGACATAACGGAGGGCATGCCCCCAGTGTCTCACCGTCTGACCTAGCCCCGACGAACACAGCAGGCGTCCTCGTGCATCACGCCGTCTCGTCGAACTTACCCGGCAATTGGCAGACACGCCCTAGTCGTACCGGGTCGCCAAGCCCCGCCATTGCTTGAGATGGGCGTAGTGGCGCTCGATCACATTACGCCCCTTATAGGCGGCCGCGTCGAGGCCAACGGGTCGGCCGCCGCGGGTGCCGCGGCGTCTGCGGTGGCCCTGCTGGTCCGCCGGCTCGGGCATGACAGCTTTGATGCCTCGAGTGCGCAGGTGGGTGCGGATCGCCCGGGAGGAGTAGGCCTTGTCGCCCAGCACC
The DNA here is from genome assembly GCF_024723355.1 of Micrococcus sp. HG099. Lineage (NCBI taxonomy): Bacteria > Bacillati > Actinomycetota > Actinomycetes > Micrococcales > Micrococcaceae > Micrococcus > Micrococcus sp. HG099. The sequence goes on from NZ_JANQCJ010000006.1 coordinate 36,740, forward strand.
GCCTCGGGGCGGGTTCGAGGCCGTCCCACCGGCCGGGCCACGCGCAGCTGTCCCAGTAGAGGAAGCAGCATCGGGGAGTCCCCTGCCTGGCCTGGAGTGATCAGACTGACCAACGGCAGCCCCGCCCCGTCCACGAGTTGATGGATCTTCGTGCTCAACCCACCCCGGGAGCGCCCGATCCCGTGATCGCCGGGCTCTTCACGCAGATTCTTGTAGTTCGATCCAGCCCCCTGTGAGGCGCTTCGTGTTCGTCGCGTGCTGATGCGCGCAGGCGATCGTGGAGTCCACCGCCACCGACCAGTCCACCAAGCCCCGCGCGTCGGCAGCGGCGGTCAGCGTCGCCAGCACCGTGTCCCAGGTGCCCTCGGCGGCCAGGCGCCGATGCCAGGTCCACACGGTCTGCCAGGGCCCGTAGACCTCGGGCAGATCCCGCCAGGGGATCCCGCACCTGTACCGGTAGATGATCGTCTCGACCATCGTGCGGGCATCGGTGAACGGCCGCCCCTGTCGGCCCGTCCTGGCTGGGAGCATCGGGGCGATCAGCTCCCACTGGGCATCGGAGAGCATCTGGAAACGAGACACGTCCTCCGGGGTGTCATCCGGCCCCTGGATTCATTCTCAGACACGCCCTAGCGGCGGCAAGACCCCGCCTCCTGCACGACGACGGACGGAGACCTCCCCGTTTCCCGCACGAAAACCTCGGGGAAGGCTCCCGTTTCCCGCACGAAAGCGGGGGTGGGGGCGGAGCGGGGTGGGGGCAGGGGCTCGGGGGCGGCTCAGTCCGTCGGGCCGAGCACCGCTCGGCGCCCACGACGCCGGCCAGCACGCGCCCGTGGGCCACGATCACCCGCGGCGACCCCGCGACGGCCCGCCGGCCCCGCACCGTGGAGACCACGGCGCCGAACACCACCTCGAGGAGCACGAGCGTGAGGATGCCGATGAGCCCGGCGGCCAGCGTGGGCGGGTGCCCGAAGATCACGCGGGCGCCCATGGAGCCGATCATGATGGCCACCACCGTGTCGAACGTGGACAGCCCGCTGAGCAGGCGCGCGCCGAACACGCGCAGCAGCAGCACGAGGCTCACGTAGACGGCGATCGCCGCGATCACGACGACGGGGATCCGCCACGGCTTGATGCCGAGGTGGGCCACGAGCGCGGCGGACCAGCCCTGCGGCGGGGTCAGGGAGGCGAGGTGAGACATGGGTGCTCCTGGGTCCTCGAGGGGGTCGCCGTTACGGCGTCGCCACCCCTGCCTACGATGGGAGCCATGAGCCCCACGGCACTCTCCCGCCTCTTCCTGGCCCTCACCGCCCTCTGCGCGGTGCTCGCAGGGCTGGTCGGTGTGGTGGGATACGGCGTGGTCACCGCCGAGCCGGAGCACACCGTCACGCTCCGCTACGAGGACGTGGAGCGGATGCCCGAGGGGATCACCCCCGAGACCGTCGCCGCGGCGGCGGGCCCGGGGGGCGTCCCGAGCTGGCGGCCGATCGAGATGCTCGTGACCGGCCGGCACCTGCGGATCGTGGAGCAGTCCGGGCGCGCCGAGCTGCCCGCCGACGTCGTGCTCTCCACCCAGGACGAGGACGAGGAGTACGACTCCGTCCACATCACCTCCGAGTTCCGGGAGACCGCCGAGGTCCGCAGCGGGGCGGCCGTGCGTCCCGGGCTCTTCGACGAGGACCGGCTGGCGGACCAGGACAGCCGCTGGGACACCTCCCGCGCCTACGCGAGCAACCGGGACCTCGGCCACGGCGCTCACGCGGTCACGGCCGCCGCCCGCACCGCCGGCGAGCTCACGTACGACGGCCTCCCGCGCGAGCCCCTGCTCTACGCGGGCATCGCCACGGCGCTCCTGACGCTCGGTCTGATCCCCCTGGCGCTGTGGTTCCGCGTCCGGCGTCGGATCGACCGGCTGCGCCGCCGCCTGCGCTCCGCGCGCACGGACCTGGCACGCGTGATCCTCGACCTCGAGGCGGTCGAGGTGGCGGTGCTCACGACGCCGGAGCGCGCGTCCGGCGGATCCTCGGGTCGCTCTTCCGCCCCCGACCTCCGCGGGGGCCTCGCCCGGCTCACCGACTCCGCCTTCGCGCTCGCCCGCGGCGAGGAGGACCTCGCCCGGCGACTGCGACGGCCGGACCGCGGTGCCGAGGCGGACCTGCAGGGACACGAGAGCGCGGTCGCCCGGGTGCGCGGCCAGGCCGCCGGCCTGCACGATGCGGCCACCCTGCAGTCGCGGCACGCCGGGGCCCAGACCGCGGCGGACCGCCTCGTGGCCCCGCTGGTGATGGCGGCGCAGGCCGTCGTCTCCCGGGCACGGCGCGTCTCGGACGGGCGGTCGCCGGAGGCTCCGTCGGACCGGCCGAGGAGCGACGCGGTGGCCGATCGACTCCAGTCGGCCGCGGACGCGCTGCTCCAGGTGGCGGCGGACGCCGGCTCCGGCGACCTCACCGGCCTCGCCCCACGCGTGCTCGAGGCGGAGGGGGAGCTCGCGCGTGCGTCGGCGGACCTCGTCCAGCACCTCCGCGCGGCCGCGGGCCCGGCCGGCGGACCGATCGACGAGGCCGTCACCGCCGTGCCG
>NZ_JANQCJ010000070.1:0-11775 GCF_024723355.1 Micrococcus sp. HG099
AAACACCCCCGACAAGTCGCCCGAAACGCAAGAGGGGGAGCTCAGCCCAGGGCCGTGAGGGCCCGCGCCACCCGGGGGAGGGCCTTGCGCAGCAACCGTCGCCACGAGCCGTTCGGCAGCCCGCCGACGAGCTCGTCCCGCGCGGCCGCGTCGTCGAGGGTCTCGAGGGCCATGGCGCCCAGCCACACGCGGGCGCGGGCCGCCTCGCCCGCGTCGACGGCGAGGCGCTCCACCTGATCCTCCCCGTGCCACAGGCTCAGATAGGCCACGTTGAGGGCGGGGTCCCACGCGCACGCGAGGTCCCAGTCGAGCACCCCGGCCAGTTCCCAGCGGACCTCGCCGGGGGCGTCGTCGGCCGCGGGCACGGCCCGCCAGCGCATGTTGTGGCCGGCGAGGTCGCCGTGCACCAACGACGGCGGCACGGGCGGCTCCTCGGTCCACGCGGTCACCGCGCGGGTCACCCGGGCCACCGCGTCGGCCCAGGCGTCGGCCCCCGTCCGCGCGTCGACGTCGTCCCCGGGCCAGGCGCCCAGGCGCGGGGCGAGCCGCCCCGGGATCCCGGCCACGTGCTCCGCCCGCTGCGCCGTCCACGGGCCGCGGAAGGAGAAGGGACGGCCCAGGTGCGGGGCGATCCGCGGGTCCGCCACGTCCACGGCGGCGATCTCGTCCAGGAGGCGGCGCAGCACGGCGGGGTCGCCCTCGTGGGGCGGATGCGGGCCGCCGGGCAGGTAGCGCTGCAGCACGGCGGCCCCGGTGCCGGCGGGAACCGGGTCCGAGAGGGCCACCGGCACCGTCCACGCCACGCCCTGCTCGGCCAGCGCCGCGTCGAGCCCGTCCAGCAACGCCATGCGCCGGCCCAGCTGCCGCGCCGGGTCCCGCTCGGGCGACCACCGGGCCGCCGGGGCAGCGCCGACCTCGTGGGCCCGCGTCATCCGCAGCACGCCCGCGCCCGCGCACACCAGCACCCGGTGGAACTGGCCGCCCTCCTCCACGGTGCCGGCGGACCAGTCGGCCTCGTGGAGGGCCCGGGCGTCGGCGGGGGAGACGTGGGGGCGCAGGCGCCCCAGCGCGCGGTGGACCAGCTCGAGCTCGGAGTCGACGGGGTCGGAGGCCATGCCCCCAGGGTAGGCACACGCTCGTGCCGGCCCGACGACGGCCGTCGGCCCCGCACGCCGCTGAGCACGCAACCCCGCACGCCGCCCCGCGTCGGCGGGCGAAGGCCGTGTCTCCGGCGGATACTGGTGCGCATGTCCCGCCCCGTCCCGCCCGCGCCGGCCTCGCCCGTTCCGACCGCCCTCCCCGCCCCGTCCGCGCGGACGGTGCGCTGGGAGATCGCGATCGTCCTCGGGCTCTCGCTCGGCCGCTCGGCCATGTACGCCGTGGTCCAGCTGATCGACAAGGCCACCCAGGCCCCGCTGGGGGACCAGACCACCGTGCTCAACCCCACGGTGGACGACCGCTGGGCCTTCGACCTCACCTACCAGCTGCTCGGCATCGCGTTCGCGCTCGTGCCGGTGCTGCTCGTGCTGCACCTGATGCACCTGCGCGGCCGGAACCCGTTCCGCACCCTCGGCCTGGACCTGCGCCGCCCCGGCCGGGACCTCGCCTGGGGCGTCGGCCTGTTCGCGGTGATCGGGATGGGCACGCTCGGCGTCTACGCCGCCGGCCGGGCGCTCGGGCTGACGACGGCGATCGTCGCCAACGCGATGGGCGAGAGCTGGTACCAGATCCCCGTGCTGCTGCTCTCGGCCCTGCGGCACTCGCTGCTCGAGGAGGTCATCGTGGGGGCCTGGCTCGTCGACCGGATCGGCTATCTGCAGCGGCTGAAGGCGGCGGGGCTGGACCGGGACCCGGTGCCCGCGGTGCCGGCCGCGCCCACGCGCCTGCCGGGGGCGCCGTCGTCGTCCTGGACCACCCCGGAGGGGCTGTTCCTGCCGACGGGCGTGGGGGCGGCGCTGCTCGCGCTGGCCCTGCTGCGCGGGGCGTACCACCTGTACCAGGGCGTGGGGCCGGGCATCGGCAACGCGCTGATGGGAGTGGTGTTCGTGCTGGTGTTCCTGCGGGTGCGCCGCGTGATGCCGCTGGTGGTCGCGCACTTCCTGCTCGACGCCGTCGGGTTCGTGGGCTACCCGCTGCTGGCGCGGGCAGGCCTGCTCGGCTGAGCGGCCCGCCCGCGCCGGATGCGTCAGAGCGTGACCTCGCCCTTCGGGGTGCGGAAGGTGACCGAGACGATGCCCGGGATGCCGGAGGGCGCGACGTACTCGATGTTCACGTCCTGGACCTGCCCGTCCTCGTCGTCGCCGAGCCACTCGGCGAGGCGCTCGGGGGAGCCGGCGATGTTCAGGTGCTCGATGGTGGCCTGCGGTTCGGCCGCCTGCGAGGGGTGCATGTCCTCCTGGCCGTCGGCCCAGCGCAGGATGTACGGCAGCTGCGGGTCCGCGAGGGTGCCCTTGATGCCGATCTGCCGCCAGGACAGTTCGCGGCCGTCCGGGAAGCGACGGTTGCCGGGGACGGCCTCGCGGCCGAGGCGGCGCTCGAACCGGCCGATGTCCGTGGTGGACACGGCCCAGCTCATCCAGCCGCCGCCCTGCTCGGTGCGGGCGCGCACGAGCTGGCCGAACGGCGCGCTGAGGGAGGCCGGGTGGTCCAGGGCCTCGACGACCTCCAGATACTGCCCCTCCGTCATGGGGAAGAGTGCGTTCTGGGTGCCGAAGCGGGGGTGGACACCGCCCTTGATCCGCTCGATGCCCAGCGTCTCGGCGATGCGGGCGACCGTGGCGTCCAGGCCCTCGGGGCCGGCGGCGTAGGACACGTGGTCCATGCGACAGGTGTGCACTGCGCTGTTCCTCTCCGTTCCCGGGCTACCCCGGGGGTTGACCTGGTGCGAGTCGAGGGGGCGTCGAGCCCTTGACGGGTCGGGCTCCCCCGTGCGGAGAGCGTATCCGCGTGTGACACGCGTGACGAAATCGTGGCGGAGCGGACGGCTACACTCGGTCATACGGTCACGAGAGCCAGCAACAGGCCCCGGCATGCTGGCCGGCAACCCTCCTTCCGCGGTGGGGTGCCCCGGGTGACGACCAGGCCGGTCCCGCACGGGCGCCGGCAAGCGCGGGCCGCTCCCACGGCCCCTCTCGACGGCGCCGGGTCATCTCCGGCACCTCGACGAAGCCGGTTCCCGGATCGGCACGTCGGCCGGCGGGCGGGACGGACGGGTCCGGCCCCTGAACCCTTCAGGAGGGTCCGCCATGACCGACCAGACCACCCCGACCCCCGACGCCTGGGGCTTCTCCACCGCGCAGGTCCACGCGGGCGCCGCGCCCGGTCAGCACGCCTTCGGTGCGACCGCCCTGCCGATCTTCCAGACCACCTCCTTCGACTTCCCGTCCGCCCAGGTGGCCGCGGACCGGTTCGCCCTCAAGGACCTCGACCCGCTCTACACCCGCATCGGCAACCCGACGCAGGGCCCGGTGGAGGAGAAGATCGCCGCGCTCGAGGGCGGTGTCGGCGCGCTGCTGCTGGCCTCCGGTCAGGCGGCGACGACGTTCGCGATCCTCAACCTCGCCGGCGCCGGCGACCACGTGGTCGCCTCGGCCAGCCTCTACGGCGGCACGCAGAACCTGTTCAAGCACACCCTCGCCAAGGTCGGCGTCGAGACGACGTTCGTGACCGACCCGGACGACCTCAAGTCCTGGCGCGCCGCCGTCCGGCCGAACACCAAGGCGTTCTTCGGCGAGACCCTCGGCAACCCCCGTGGGGACGTCCTGGACGTGCGCGCCGTCGCCGACGCCGCCCACGAGGCCGGCGTGCCGCTGATCGTGGACAACACGCTGGCCACCCCGTACCTGCTGCGGCCGATCGAGCACGGCGCCGACGTCGTCACCCACTCCGCCACGAAGTACCTCGGCGGGCACGCCGCGGCCATCGCGGGCGTGATCGTCGACGCCGGCACGTTCGACTACGCGCAGCACGCCGAGCGCTTCCCCGGCTTCAACGAGCCGGACGAGTCCTACCACGGCCTCGTCTACGCCCGGGACCTCGGGGTGGGCTCGCCGCTCGGCGCCAACCTGGCCTTCATCCTCAAGGCGCGCGTGCAGCTGCTGCGCGACTACGGCTCCGCCATCTCCCCGTTCAACGCCTTCCTGGTGAACCTCGGCCTGGAGACCCTGTCTCTGCGCATGGAGCGGCAGGTGGCCAACGCGGCCGCGGTGGCGCGCTGGCTGGAGGGTCGCGACGACGTCGAGAAGGTGGTCTACGCCGGCCTGGAGTCCAGCCCCTGGCACGAGCGGGCGCAGCGCTACCTGCCGCGCGGGGCCGGCGCGTTCGTGTCCTTCGAGATCGCCGGCGGCCGAGAGGCGGGCGCCGCGTTCGTGGACGGACTCACCCTGCACCACCACGTGGCCAACATCGGCGACGTCCGCTCGCTCGTGGTGCACCCGGCCTCCACCACCCACTCCCAGCTCACCGACGACGAGCAGCGCGCCGCCGGCGTCACCCCCGGCCTGGTGCGGCTCTCGCTCGGCGTGGAGGACCTCGAGGACATCCTCGCCGACCTCGAGCGCGGCTTCGCGGCGGCGGCCTCGGCGGGGGAGCGGGAGTGACGGCCACCGTGAGCCGGCCGCCGCGCGCGGCCCTGCCCGAGGGCGGCCGCCACCGGCTGCGGATCGGGGAGCTGCGCACGGAGACCGGCGGGGTGCTCCCGGACGTCGAGCTCGCCTACGAGACGTGGGGCGAGCTGGACGCCGATGGCTCCAACGCCGTGCTCGTCCTGCACGCGCTCACGGGCGACTCCCACGTCGCCGCGCACGCCGCCGACCCGACGCCGGGCTGGTGGGACGCCCTCGTGGGGCCCGGCCGCGCCGTGGACACGGACCGGTGGTTCGTCGTCGCCCCGAACATGGTGGGCGGCTGCCACGGCTCCACCGGCCCGTCCTCGCCGGCCGCCGACGGCCGGCCGTGGGGCTCGCGCTTCCCGTTCCTGACCCTGCGGGACGCGGTGGAGGCCGAGCGGCGCCTCGCCGACCACCTCGGCGTCGGCGCGTGGCAGGCCGTTATCGGCGGCTCCATGGGCGGCGCCCGGGCCCTCGAGTGGGCGGCGACGCACCCCGAGCGCGTGGCCGGCGTCGGAGTGCTGGCGGCCACCGCCCGCTCCTCCGCGGACCAGATCGCGTGGGGGCAGGCGCAGACCGCGGCGATCCGCCTCGACCCGGGGTTCCTCGGCGGGGACTACTACGAGGGCGCGGGCCCGGCGGCCGGGCTCGGGATCGCCCGCCGCATCGCGCACACCACCTACCGCACCGCCGGCGAGCTGGAGCACCGCTTCGGCCGGAGCCCGCAGGTTGCCGAGGACCCGTTCGGCGCCGTCGTCGGGGTGCCCGGCGGGCGCGGGCGCTACGCCGTGGAGTCCTACCTGGACCACCAGGCCACCAAGCTCACCGGCCGGTTCGACGCGAACTCGTACCTGCTGCTCACCGAGGCCCTGATGGGCCACGACGTCGGCCGCGGGCGCGGCGGCGTGGAGGCGGCGCTCGCGGGGTACCGGGGCCGGGCGTTCGTGGCGGCCGTGGACAGCGACAGGCTGTACCTGCCCGCCGAGTCCCAGGCGCTCGCCGCGGTACTGCCGGCGCGGCCGCCCGTGCACACGATCGTCTCGCCGATCGGCCATGACGGGTTCCTCACCGAGTACGGCCAGGTGGCCGACGCCCTGCGCGACTCCCTCGCGCTCTGACCCCGCCCACCCCGCTGGACTTTCGCTCGGGAAATCGTCGCTACGCGGCCGTTTCGCCGCCATGGTGACGACGATTTCCCGAACGAAAACGCCGGTGGGGGCGGGGCGCCGGGGGTGCCGGGAGGGGCTCAGCGCGCGACGACGTCGAGCGGCTCCGTGGGGTCCGAACCGTGGGGCATCTCGGCGCCGAACAGCGGCGCGGGCACCGGGCGCTTGGCGCTGACGCCGTCGCCCGAGGAGACGCCGCGGATGCGCCGGACCACCCACGGGGCCAGGTGGGTGCGCGCCCACGCCGCGTCCGACGCGCGGGCCTGACGCCATGTGCGCGGCGCGGCCGGCTCCGGGCGCAGCGGCTCGAGGCCGTGCGGCACGGCGAGGGTGTCCAGCACCATCGCGGCGATCGTGTGGTGGCCCATGGCGGAGAAGTGCAGCCGGTCCTCGGCCCACATCTCCCGGCGGGCGAGCTCCTTGAGGGACCACATGTCCGCCACCAGGGCGTCGTGGCGCAGTGCGACGGTGCGCACGTTCTCGTTGTAGATCGCCACGGTGCCGCGGATGCGCCCCAGCACGGGGGTGTCCTTGGTGTCCGTGGCGTTGAACAGCAGCACGGTGGCCCCGTCCGCGGAGAGGCGCTCGACGACGGCGTCCAGCCGGACCGCGACGTCGTCCGGGTCGGCGCGGCGCAGGATGTCGTTGCCGCCGGCGCACACGCTGATGAGGTCCGGGTGCAGTGCGAGCGCGGGCTCCACCTGGTCCGCGGCGATCTGGTCCAGCAGCTTCCCTCGCACGGCGAGGTTCGCGTAGGCCAGGTCCTCGCCGTCCGGGGTGCGGCGCGCGAGCTCCTCGGCGGCGCGGTCGGCCCAGCCGCGGTGGTAGCCGGGGCGGTCCGGGTCCGGGTCGCCGATGCCCTCCGTGAAGGAGTCGCCGATCGCCACGTAGCGCCGCCACGGATGGGCGGCGGTCTCGGCGCGCGTCACGACGTCGGCCGGCGGCTCGGCCTCGGCGGCGGCGGGGTGCTGCGGGGCGGATTCCTGCTGGTTACTCACGAGTAGCATTCTGGGGGCGCCGTCGTCGTCGGTCAACCGGCCCCGCCGGCCCCGGCCACCCCCGCCGGTGCTTTCGCTCGGGAAATCGTCGCCATCGGGCGATTCCGCCCGCATGGTGACGACGATTTCCCGAGCGAAAGCGGGGGTGGCTAGCCTGGCGCGGTGAACAACGACACGGCGAACACCGCACCGTCCTCCGAGACCGCCCCCTTCACCGTCCGCTGGTCCCACCCCGAGGGCGAGCGCACTGAGGACCTGCTGATCCTGCTGCACGGCTACGGCGCCAATGAGGATGACCTGTTCGGCCTCGTCCCGCACCTGCCCGAGCGCTTCACCGTGGCCGCCGTGCGCGCCCCGATGACGCTGCAGCCCGGCGGCTACGCCTGGTTCCCGCTCTCCCAGGATCCGGTCACCGGCGAGATCGGCTCCGACGCCGCGTCCGTCCGGACCGCGATCGAGGACCTGCACGCGTGGGTCGGCTCGATGCGGGAGGGCTTCCGCACCGTGTCCCTGCTCGGCTTCTCGCAGGGCATGGCACTGGCGACGTCGCTGCTGCGCCTGGACCCGACCGCCTACGCCGCCACCGTGGCGCTGTCCGGGTTCGTGGTGGACCCGACCCGCGAGGAGTCCGGCCTGGCCGGCCTCTTCGACGGCGACGACGAGGTCGCCCGTGTCCGCCCCAAGGTGTTCTGGGGCCGCGGCCAGGACGACCCGATCATCTCCGAGGCCCGCGTCGAGGCCTCGCACGCCTGGCTCAACGCGCACGTGGACCTGATGAAGATCGTCTACGCGCGCCTGCCGCACGCGATCAACCAGCAGGAGCTGGGCCACGTGAAGGAGTACCTCGAGCACATGGTGCGCTGAGGACGCCGGCGCTCAGGAGGCGGAGCCGGCCTCGATCACCACGGCCTCGCCGTGGAACTCCACCACGTCCCCGTCCTTGAGCTGGGCCCCGCGGCGGGTCTCCACGGCACCGTTGACGGTCACCAGGCCGTCCTGGACCACGTCCCGGGCCATGGCGCCGTCCTCCACGAGGGCGGCGAGCTTGAGGGCCTGCCCCAGGCGGATGGAGGCGTCGCGGATGGGCAGGGGACGGGCGTCGGGTGCGTTCGTCTCGGTCATGGTGTCCATCATGGCCGGTAGGCTGGACGGGATCGACCGGCGCGCCGCGCCGGAACGGGCCCGACGCCGCCAGTCGGACGGGCGCCGTCGTCGTCGTGATCCCCTCCCGCCCCGCCGATGAGTACGGAAGTGATGCCCCCATGGCTGCCAAGTCCCCGCTGGACAACGTCATCAACCTCGCCAAGCGCCGAGGCTTCGTGTTCCAGGCCGGTGAGATCTACGGCGGCTCCCGCTCCGCATGGGACTACGGGCCCCTCGGCGTGGAGCTGAAGGAGAACATCAAGGCCGAGTGGTGGAAGACCTTCGTGCGCTCCCGCGAGGACATGGTGGGCCTGGACTCCTCCATCATCCTGCCGCGCGCCGTGTGGGAGGCCTCCGGCCACGTGGAGACCTTCACGGACCCGCTGGTCGAGTGCACCCAGTGCCACAAGCGCCACCGCCAGGACCACCTGCTCGAGGCCTTCGAGGCCAAGAAGGGCCGCCCGTCCGCGTCGATGGACGAGATCGTCTGCCCGGACTGCGGCACCAAGGGCGCCTGGACCGAGCCCCAGATGTTCTCCGGCCTCGTCAAGACGTTCCTCGGCCCCGTGGACAACGAGGAGGGGCTGCACTACATGCGCCCCGAGACCGCCCAGGGCATCTTCGTGAACTTCCTCAACGTGCTCGGCGCCTCCCGCAAGAAGCCGCCGTTCGGCATCGGCCAGATCGGTAAGGCGTTCCGCAACGAGATCACCCCCGGCAACTTCATCTTCCGCACCCGCGAGTTCGAGCAGATGGAGATCGAGTACTTCGTGCCGCCGGCCGAGGCCAAGCAGCACTTCGACACCTGGGTGGAGGCGTGCTGGGACTGGTTCATCGACCTGGGCATCGACCCGGAGAACCTGCGCCGCCTGGACGTGCCCGAGGAGGAGCGCGCCCACTACTCGGACGGCACCATCGACCTGGAGTACCGCTTCGGCTTCGGCGGCGGGGACGGCTGGGGCGAGCTCATGGGCGTCGCCAACCGCACGGACTACGACCTCGGCCGCCACACCGAGCACTCCGGCACGAAGATGCAGTACTTCGACCAGGCCAACAACGAGCACTACACGCCCTACGTGATCGAGCCCTCCTTCGGCCTGACGCGCGCCATGATGGCCTTCCTCGTGGACGCCTACGCCGAGGACGAGGCCCCCAACGCCAAGGGCGGCACGGACGTGCGCACGGTGCTGAAGCTGGACCCGCGCCTGGCCCCGGTCAAGGCCGCCGTGCTCCCACTGTCCAAGAAGCCGGAGCTGCAGCCGGTCACGCAGGCGCTCGCCGCCGAGCTGCGCGCGCTGTGGAACATCGAGACGGACGACTCCGGCGCCATCGGCCGCCGCTACCGCCGCCAGGACGAGATCGGCACGCCGTTCTGCATCACCGTGGACTTCGACACCATCGAGGACCAGGCCGTGACCATCCGCGAGCGGGACACCATGTCCCAGGAGCGCGTGGCCCTGTCCCAGGTGAAGTCCTACCTGCTGGAGCGCGTGGTCAAGTGAGCGGCGCATACGACGACGACGCCGGTGCGCTGTTCGACTCCGCCGCGGTGAGCGGCGGCGAGGTCGTGCTGCGGCCGTGGCGCGCCGGGGACGACCTGGCGCTGCTGCAGGTGTGGGGCGACCCCGCCAACGCGCAGCAGCACCAGGACCGCGCGATGCTCGCCGAGGATGCGGAGCGGCCCTGGCGCCGCGCGCTCGTGGCCGAGGACGCCGGCGTCCCGGTGGCGGCCGGCGTCGTCTACGCCTCGTCGCTGCACCCGCAGCGGCTGTGGCTGTACGTGGAGACCGCGGCCCCTGAGCGCCGGCGCGGCATCGGCCGCGCCCTCGTGGCGGCCCTGCGCGGGCTCGCCGCCGAGGCGCACGCGGCCGGCACCGTCCCGACGGCGGCCCTGAAGGCCCGGTTCGCCAAGGACGCCCTGGTGCCCGGCACGGCCGTGGAGGAGGGCGTGAACACCGAGGCGGTGCGCGCCCAGACCGCCGCCCTGGCCGCCGGCACCGAGGCCTTCCTCGCCGCCGAGGGGTTCACCCCTGTGCAGCGCTCGCGACGCGTGGCCGTGGCCCCCGGGGCCATCGGGCTGCCCGACGTGCGCGACGAGGACCGGCCGGACGACGTCGTCCTGGAGGAGGCCTCCACGGGCTCGGTCGAGCTGACCCAGGCGGTGGCCGCGTTCTACGACGCCGTGCACGCCTGGGACCCCTCCGCCATGAGCGTGGGCGCCGCCCAGCAGCTGCTGCTGGGCCCGGCCACCGGGGCCTCGGGCGCCGTCGTGCTGCGGGACGCCCCGAAGGCCGAGGGCGGGCGCATCCGTGCGTTCGCGGTGTCCTACACGCCCGAGCGCCAGGAGGCCCCGGCGGACGTGCTCGTGGGCTGGGACCCGGAGCTGTCCGAGGAGGACGCGCTGCAGTCCGTGGCGGACCTGCTCGCCCTCCTCGTGGCCCAGCACCCCGTGCAGGTCGAGGTGGACGAGGCCATGGCCCCGCTCGAGCGGATCGTGGACGGGCTGATCGGCGGCAACGCCGCGCGCACGCTCGTGGACACCTACGTGTTCGTGGACGACGCCGGCCGCTGACCATGGCCCCGGACGCCCACGACGCGGGCCACGGGTTCGGCGACGACGTGAGCCGCGACGCCGACCCCGTGACCGACGCGGGCCACGCGGCGGCGTTGCGCCGCACCGTGCTGGTCGTGGCGCTGCTCAACGCTGCGTACCTGGTGGTGGAGCTCGCGGTCGCGGCGTCGATCGGCTCGGTGGCGCTCGCCGCGGACGCCGTGGACTTCTTCGAGGACTTCGCGGTCAACCTGCTGATCTTCCTGGCGCTGGGCTGGCCGCTGGCCCGCCGGGCCGCCGTCGGGAAGGCCATGGCGGGGATCATCCTGCTGCCGGCGGTCGCCGCGCTGGTGCTCGCCGCCGTGAAGATGGGCGACCCGGAGCCGCCCGCCGCCGGGGCCCTGCTGTGGGCGGCGGTGGGCTCGCTCGCGGTCAACGCGGCGTGCGTGGGCCTGCTGTCCCGCTTCCGCGAGCAGGGCGGCTCCATGACCCGCGCGGCCTGGCTCGCAGCCCGCAACGACCTGATCGCCGGCGTCGTGCTGATCGGGCTCGCGGGCGCCACGGCGCTGACGGCCTCGGGCTGGGCGGACATCATCGTCGGCCTGCTGCTCGTGCTGCTCAACGCCGGGGCGGCCAAGGAGGTCTGGGAGGCGGCCACGGAGGAGCGGCTCGCGGCGAAGGCGCTGGCCGGCGAGTTCGACGACGACTAGGGGCGGCGCCGGCGGCGGCCCACCACCCCCGTGCCCACCAGGCCGAGGACAGCGAGCGCCGGGAACACCGCGAGGGCGGCCGGCAGCGGCATCCCGGTGGCGAGCAGCCCGACCAGCGGGCTCAGGGCGATCCCGGCCAGGCGCATCAGCCAGCTGACCACGGCCAGCCCGGTCCGCGACGGCAGCCCGGGGACCTCGTCGCCGAGTGCGTAGGCGGTGGGCACCACGACGGCGCAGCCCAGGCCCGCCAGGGCGAGCCCGACGAACACCAGGGGCATGGCCGGCGCGGTGAGCACCAGCACCAGGGCCGCCACGACGACGGCCAGCGAGCCCGCCAGCGTGCGGCGGCGCCCGAGGCGGTGGAGCACGCGGTCGCCCACGAGGCGCCCGACGAATTGGGCGAGCAGCAGCGTGCTCGCGCCGAGGCCGGCCGCCGCGACGTCCAGGCCGCGCTCCGACTGCAGGAACAGGGCCGTCCACGCGTTGCCGAACTCCTCGACGCCGAAGCCCGCCATCGCGACGACCGTCACGGGGAGCAGGGCCAGCCAGGCGGCCGCGCGGGGCGTGGCGGGGGAGACGTCCGTTATAAACAACTCCTAG
>NZ_JANQCJ010000071.1:0-11707 GCF_024723355.1 Micrococcus sp. HG099
GGCATGACCACCGCGACCCCCCGCCAGCCGCTCATCGAGGACCACGCGTACCTCTCCAACCAGCACTCGGGGGCGCTCCTCACCCGGGACGGGGACGTGACGTGGCTGTGCCTGCCGCGGTTCGACGCGCCGTCCGTGTTCACCTCCCTGCTCGGCGAGCCGGAGCACGGCCGGTGGAGGCTGCGGATCGCCGACGGCGAGGTCCGCGAGCGCGCCTACCTGCCCGGCACCCTCGTGCTGCGCACCCGCTGGTGCGGCCCGGACGGCGAGGCCGAGGTCCTCGACTTCATGCCGCTGACGAGCCACCGCGGCTCCGGCCGGGCCCACGACGACGACGCCGGCGCCCTGGCCGACGAGGGCGAGGGCGAGGCGGCCCGGGCGGACCTCGTGCGCCTCGTGCGCTGCACCTCCGGCAGCGTCAGCGTGGACCAGTGCCTGCAGTTCCGGATGGACTACGGCGAGGTGGTGCCGTGGGTCTCGCGGCAGACGGACCCGGCGGACGAGTCCTTCCTGGCGGTGGTGGCCGGCGGCGACGCGCTCGCGGTGCACGGCCCGGACCTGCGCCCGGACGGCACGGCCCACCGCGGGCGCACCCGCCTGGAGGCCGGGCAGAGCGCGGCGTGGACGCTGGCCTGGTACCCCTCGTGGTCCATGGCCCCGGCCGCCCCGGACCCGGAGCGGGCCCTCGAGGCCACCGTGACCGACTGGGTCGAGTGGCTGGGCGAGCCGCTGGCCACCGGCCCGCGGGCGGACCGCGTGGCCCGCTCCCTGCTGGTGCTCAAGGGGCTCACGCACCGGGACACGGGCGGGATCGTGGCCGCCCCCACCGCGAGCCTGCCGGAGGACATCGGCGGCGTGCGCAACTGGGACTACCGGTACGTGTGGCTGCGGGACACCGCGCTGACCCTCGAGGCGCTCATGGCCCACAACCACACCGACGACGCGTGCGCGTGGCGTGACTGGCTGCTGCGCGCGATCGCCGGCGACCCCCGGGACGTGCAGATCATGTACACGCTCTCCGGGGAGCGCCGCATGCCCGAGCGGGACCTGGAGCACCTGCCCGGCTACGAGGGCTCCCGCCCCGTGCACGTGGGCAACGGGGCGGCGGACCAGTGGCAGGCGGACGTGATCGGCACCGTGATGCTGGCCCTCGGGCGGCTGCGGGACGCCGGCGTGGACGAGGACCGCTGGTCCTGGACCCTGCAGAAGCGGCTCGTGGAGCGCGTGCTGGAGCACCGGGACACGAAGGAGCACGGGCTGTGGGAGATGCGCGGCGAGCCCGCGTACTTCACCCACGGCCGGGTGATGATGTGGGCCGCCCTGGACCAGGCGCTGCACGCCGCCCGGGACCACGGCCTGCCCGCGGAGGACGAGGAGCTGGCCGCCTGGGAGCAGGCGCGGGACGAGCTGCGCGAGGAGATCCTCACGGAGGGCGTGGGGCCCTCCGGCGGGTTCCGGCAGACCTACGCGTCCGAGGAGACGGACGCCTCCCTGCTGCAGATCCCGCACACCGGGTTCCTGCCCCACGACGACCCGCGCATGCTCGCCACCGTGGCGGACGTGGAGCGGGACCTCGTCACGGAGACCGGGCTGGTGATGCGTTACCGCGCGTCCGGGATGGACGGGCTGCCGGGAGAGGAGGCGCCGTTCATGATGTGCGGGTTCTGGCTCGTGGAGCAGTATGCCCGCTCGGGGCGCCTGGCGGACGCGGAACGGCTGATGGCCCGCCTGGACGAGTGCTCCAACGACCTGTTCCTCATGGCCGAGGAGTACGACGACGGCCGGGACCGGATGGCCGGCAACTTCCCGCAGGCGTTCTCCCACCTGGGGCTGATCCGCGCCGTGGACGCGCTGGAGGAGGCGCGCGGGGCCGCCGGGGGAGAGGGCTGAGGGGGCCGGGAATGAATCCGCGGCCCGCCCGGCATCGGCAGGCCGCGGCCGTCCGCTACGCCGCCGAGGGCGGCCACGTGACGATCGCCGACCTCAACGCCGAGATCGGCGAGCAGGTCGTCGTCGAGATCACCGAGGCCGGCGGCAAGGCCTTCTTCCCCCGCCTCGACGTGGCGGACGAGCAGTCCTGGACGGACGCCGTCGCCCAGGCCGTGGAGGTCATGGGCGGCGTGGACCACCTCGCCAACAACGCCGGCATCGGCGACAACGAGCCGCTCGAGGTCACCTCCAAGGAGACCTACGACAAGGTCGTGGCCATCACCCAGACCTCCGTGTTCCTGGGCACCGAGGCCGCCGCCGAGGAGCTGAAGAAGCGCAAGGGCTCCGTGGTGAACACCTCGTCGATCCTCGGCGAGACCGACCGCCAGATGCTCGCGGACGCGGCCCCCATGAAGCGCGTGGGCCAGCCCGAGGAGGTCGCCGCGGCGATCCTGTTCCTCTTCTCCGAGGACGCCTCCTTCATCACCGGCGCCGAGTTCGTCGTCGACGGCGGCTTCCTGGCCCAGTGACCCTGTGACCCCGTGACCCTGTGACCCTGTGACCCCGCGCGGGCCGGGCTCCCCGCAGCCCGGCCCGCGCGCCCAGTCCACGCGCTCAGTCCACCCGCTGCGTCGCCCCCAGTGCCGTCAACAGGAACGCGTACTCCCACGCGGTGTCCTCCCAGCCCTGGTACCGGCCGGACGCGCCGCCGTGGCCGCCGTCCATCTCGGTGCGCAGCAGGATCGGGGCGCCGCCCTCGGCCAGGGGCGTGGCCTGGTCCGAGGTGACGGTGCGGCGCAGCCGCGCCACCCACTTGGCGGGCTCCACGTAGAGCACGCGGGTGTCGTGCAGGCTCGTCACCGCGGCGATCGCCGGGTAGTCCACGGCGCGCACGTTCTCGTACGGCGTGTAGTCGCGCATGGCCGCGTACACCTCGGGGTCCTCGATGGGGTTGCCCCACTCCTCCCACTCCAGCGCGGACAGCGGCAGCTCCGGGTCCAGGATGGACGTCAGCGCGTCCACGAAGGGCACCACCGCCAGGCACGCCCGGTACAGCTCGGGGGCGAGGTTGAGCACGGCGCCCATCAGCAGTCCGCCGGCCGAGCCGCCGGTGCAGGCCACGCGGGCCGGATCCGCCCAGCCGAGGTCCACGAGGTGACGGGTGGCGTCCACGAAGTCGGTGAAGGAGTGGCGCTTGGCCAGCTTCTTGCCGTCCTCGTACCAGCGCCGGCCCAGCTCGCCGCCGCCGCGCACGTGTGCCACCGCGTAGACCACGCCGCGGTCCAGCAGGGACAGGCGGGCCACGCCCAGCACGGGGTCCATGGACATCTCGTAGGAGCCGTAGCCGTAGACCACGCAGGGGGCGGTGCCGTCCGCGGCCACGTCCTTCCGGCGGATCACCGTCACGGGGATGCGCACGGGCTCCCCGGTGACGGAGCTCGGCTCGGAGGCCGGCGCCCACACGCGCTCGGCCACGTACAGGGAGGGGTCGTAGCCGGGGACCTCCGTCTCGCGGCGCAGGTGCACCTCGCCGGTTGCGGCGGAGACGTCCAGCACGCGGGCGGGGCTGATCCAGGAGGTGTAGGCCAGTCGCAGGAACGGCGACTCGGCCGCCGTCGAGGCCAGGTGGCACGCGTACAGCTCCTCCTCGAAGGCCGGCTCGCGCCAGTCGGCGGCCTCGCCGGCGAGCACCGAGTCCAGCGGGGCGACGACGACGCGCGGCGTCGTCTCCCGGCGCACCGCCAAGGCGGCATGGGTGCGGGTCACCATGACACCGTCGACCTTGACGTCCTCGCGGTGGGGCACCACGGTGCGCCACGCGCCGCGGTCCGCCACGTCCGCCTCGGCCACCAGGGAGAGCATGCCGTTGGGCGCGGGGGCGTCGGCGCCGGCGTCGTCGACCGTGCGGTCGTGCACCACGAGCAGGCGGCTCACCCCGTCCGCGCCGGTGACCGGCTCGACGTCCGCCAGCATCCCCCAGGCACGCGGGATGAGCAGGCGCGGGGCAGGCAGGGGCGCGTCGGGGGATTCGGGCAGGTCGACCACGTGCGTCTCGGAGACCTCCGAGTTCCCGACGCCGATGAGCAGCTGGGTGCGGTCCGCGGTGCCGGTGAAGCCGGTCCACATGCCGGGGTCGGACTCCTCGTAGAGCAGCTGGTCCTGCGCCGGATCGGTCCCCAGCACGTGGGCCTTGACCTGGTACGGCCGCCACGAGTCGTCCCACACGGTGTAGAGGACGCGCGCGCCGGAGCGGTCGAAGCGGACGCCGTGGGCGATGTTCTCCACCACGTCCGGCAGGTCCTCGCCGGTGGCGATCTCGCGCACGCGCAGGGTGAAGCGCTCGTCGCCGGTGTGGTCCACGGCGTAGGCCACGCGGGTCGAGTCGGGGCTGATGTGCAGGCCGCCGAGCGCGAAGAACGGGTGGCCCTCGGCCTCGGCGTTGCCGTCCAGGATCACCTGCTCGCCCTCCAGCGGGGCGTCCGGGGTGACGACCGGCGGGGTCCAATCCGCCTCGAGGTCGCCCGTGTCCGCGGCGGGGACGCGGCAGTGCACGGGGTACTCGGCGCCCTCCTTGGTGCGGGCGAAGTACCACCAGCCGTCGCGCCGGGACGGCACCGAGCGGTCCGTCTCCACGGTGCGGGCCTTGATCTCCCCGAAGATCGCCGCGCGCAGGGGCGCCTGGTCCGCCGTCACGGCGTCCGTGTACGCGTTCTCGGCGTGCAGGTGCTCCAGCACCCGCGCCTCCTCCTTGCCGCGGAGCCACTCGTACTCGTCCGTGAACGTGTGGCCGTGGTGGGTGCGCTCCGTCGGCTCGGTGTCCGCGACGGGGGCGACGGCGGCGGTCGGCGGGACGGGCCGCTCGGTCGCGGTCGGGGCGGCAGGGGTGGTCTCGGGGGCGACGGCGGCGTCGCGCGCAGCGGTGTTCTCGGGCATGCCGCCCATCCCATCACGCCGCGCGGCGTCGTGCCGAGCCGCGCCGCCGTCGTGCCCTGGCCCTTGCCCGCGTTGCGCTCACGACTCGCCGTCGGCGATGCGGGCGTGCGGCGAGTCGTGAGCGCAACGCGGGGTGGCCTGGTCGGGGCCGGGCCCGGGTCCGGGGCTGGAGAAGATCCGCCGGGTTGCGGCCCCCACCGGGCCCCGAGACGGCGACGGCGGCGCACCGGGCCGGTGCGCCGCCGTCGTGACGGGGTGGGGGAGGGTCAGCTCAGGCCGAGCCCCGCCCGGACCACGCCCATGCCGAAGTAGGCCACGAACGCCAGCGCCACGAACCACAGCAGCGGGTGCACCTCGCGGGCCCGGCCCTGGCCGGTGCGGATCACGGCGTAGGCGATCACGCCGGCGCCGATGCCGTTGACGATCGAGTACGTGAACGGCATCAGGATGAAGGTGAGGAACGCCGGGAACGCGGCGCCCGGGTCCTTCCAGTCGATCTGCACCACGTGCTGGCACATCATGAAGCCCACCACCACGAGCGCGGGGGCCACGGCCTCGAACGGCACGAGGTAGATCAGCGGGGAGAGGAACATCGCGGCCAGGAACAGCAGGCCGGTGAACACGGAGGCCAGGCCCGTGCGGGCCCCCTCGCCGATGCCGGTGCCGGACTCTACGAAGATCTGGTTGGCCGAGCCCGAGGCGCCGCCGCCCACGGTCACCGCGAGCGCGTCCGCGGCGAGCACCCGGTTCAGGTCCGGGATGGAGCCGTCCGGGTTGACGTTGCCGGCCTCGCGGGCCAGGCCCACGGAGACGCCCATGGCGTCGAAGAACACGGAGAGCAGGATCGCGAACACGAGCAGCGAGGCCATCAGGGGGCCCACGGAGGCGAACGCGCCGAACAGGTCCACGCTGCCCAGCAGCGAGAGGTCCGGGGCGGTCCAGTCGGGCAGGGACGGGGCGATGAGGGACCAGCCGGTGGGGTTCGGCTGGCCGGCGGCGTCCACGGAGGGGCCGATGTGGAACACGGCCTCGAGGATGTTCGCCACGATCGTGGCCGCCACGATGCCGATGAGGATGGCCCCGCGCACCTTGCGGATCACGAGGACGGCGGTGAGCAGCAGGCCCACCACGAACACGAGCACGGGCCAGCCCTCGAGCTCGCCGCCGGTGCCCAGGCCCACGGGGACGGTGGTCTGGGCGGCGTCCGGCAGGCGGCGCACGAAGCCGGCGTTGACCAGGCCGATCAGGGCGATGAACAGGCCGATGCCCACCACGATGCCGGACTTCAGGGCCTCCGGGACGGCGTCGAACACCGCGCGGCGGAAGCCGGTGACCACGAGCAGGAGCATGACGAGGCCGGAGAGGGTCACCAGGCCCATGAGCTGGGGCCAGGTGAGGCCCGGGGTGGTGGCGATGGTGATGGACACGAACGCGGAGACGCCCAGGCCGGCCGCCACCGCGAACGGGTGGCGCGCCCACACGCCCATGAGGATGGTCATGACGCCGGCCACCAGCGCGGTGACCGCGGCCACGGCCGGGATGCCCAGCGTGTTCCCGGCGGAGTCCGGGCCGGAGAGGATCAGCGGGTTGAGCACCACGATGTAGCTCATGGCCAGGAACGTGGCGAGGCCGCCGCGGAACTCCTGCGCCACCGAGGAGCCGCGCTCCGTGATGCGGAAGTACCGGTCCAGGGCGCCGCGGGGGGCGCCGGAGGAGGGGGCCGGACGGGGGGTGGACGGGGGTTGTGCGGAGGCGGTGCGAGAGGCCATGGGACAAGGGTAGTGACCGGCGGGGACGGCGGCGTGCGCGCGTCGCGACTACGCTCGCGGACATGTCCCGCCGCTCCGCCTCCGCCGCCCGCACCCGGCAGGCCCTGCGGGGCGCGGTGCAGATCTACGCCCCCTCCACCGTCTACGCGGTGGGCCTGGGCGCCATGACGCCCGCGCTCGCGGTGGCCGCGCTGGCCCTGGGACTGGACGCGGCCCGGGCGGCCGCCGTCGTGGTGCTCGTGGGCCTGGGCTCCCTCGTGGCCAACGCGCCCGCCTCCGAGCTCGCCGCCCGGGCGGGGGAGCGGGTGACCATCGTGGTCTCCGCGTTCCTCGGCACCGCCGGCGCCGCCCTGGCCTGGGCGACGACGGCGGGCCTGTCCTCCTCGCCGGGGCGCGAGGGCGTGGTGGAGCCGGGCCGGCTCGCCCTCTACCTGACGGCGGTGCTCGCCGTGGGCATGGCCGGGTCCGGCTTCAACCTGGCCCGGCAGGCGTACCTGGCGGTGGCGGTGCCGCCGAGCCATCGGGCCCGGGCGATGTCCACGCTCGGGGGCACCATCCGGATCGGCGTGTTCCTCGGCCCGTTCCTGGGCGCGGCCGTGCAGGCGGCGATGGGCCTGGACGGGGCGTTCGCCGCGGCCACGGCGGCCATGGCGGCCGGCGCCCTGCTGTGCCTGCGGATCCGGGACCTGCCCGCCTCCGGCGCGGCCGCCCCGGGCGCGGATCCTGGGGCGCAGCCCGTCCCGGCCGACCGGCCCCGCGTGGCGGACGTGGCCCGGGCCCGGCGCGGGGTGCTGCTGACGGCGGGCTTCGGCGTGGTGGCGGTCTCGGCCGCCCGGGCGGCGCGCAACGCGGTGATCCCGCTGTGGGCCATGCACCTGGGGATGGACGCCGCGAGCGCGTCCCTCGTGTTCGGCCTGGCCGGCGCCGTGGACCTGCTGCTCTTCTACCCGGCGGGCCGGCTGATGGACCGGCATGGGCGGCGCGCGGTCGCGGTGCCCTGCCTGGCCGTGCTCGGCGCGGGCTTCCTCGCGGTGAGCCTGACCCGGGACCCGGCCGCGTTCGCCGCGGCGACCGTGCTGCTGGGCATCGGCAACGGGTTCGGCGCGGGCATCGTGATGACCCTCGGGGCCGACTACTCGCCGCCGAACGCGCGGGCGCAGTTCCTCGGGATGTGGCGCTCGATGTCCGACGCCGGGATGCTCGCCGGCCCGCTGCTGCTCTCCGGGGTGACGGCGGCGGCGGGGCTGGCTGTGGGCGTGGGCTCCCTGGCCGCGGTGTGCGCGGTCGGCGCGGCGGTGTTCGCCGGGGTGCTGCCCCGCCGGCCGGGGGCGGTGGCGGACCCGCCGCCCGTCGTCGTCCGCGGTCGCTGAGGCGTCCGGGGACGACGCGGCGACCGGCCCCGCCGCGGCCCGCCGGCGCCGATCAGGCGGCCGGGTCCTCCGGGGGCAGGGTCTGGCCGGAGGCGTGGTCGTCGAACACCATGTACGTCTGCGTGTCGACGACGCCGGGCAGGGTCTGCAGCTCGTCGAAGATCACGCGCCGCAGGTCCGCGGTGTCCCGGGCGCGCACGAGCAGGATCACGTCCACGTTGCCGCCCACCAGGGAGACGTGCCAGACCTCGGGGATGGCCAGCAGGGTGGCGCGCAGCTCGCGCCAGTTGTGCTGGCGCAGCTTGAGAGTCACGTGGGCGGACGCGCCGAAGCCCACCTTCACGGGATCCACGCGTACCGTGAACCCCGTGATGACGCCGGCGTCCTGCAGGCGGTTCAGGCGCGAGTAGCAATGCGCGCGGGAGATGTGCACGCGCTCGGCCAGCGCCGCCACGGACATGCGCCCGTCCTGCGTCAGCGCGCGGACGATCGCACGGTCCACGCGGTCCAGGGCCTCGGTGGGCATGGGTCCTCCTGGGGACGGGGAGCGGCTCGGGCCGCGGGGCGGCGGACCGTCCACGTGGCAACGATCACAGTAGCAGGATGTCCACGTCGGGAGCGAAAAGCACCCGGAACGTCTGATGGTGCCGCGCGAGGGCGCGACACATTGCCCGAAGTCGGCACACTGATCTTCACAGATCGAGAGGACCCAACGTGAGCGACCCCACCCCCGCCGTGTCCGGCTCGGCCCGGACCGATCAGGCCGAGGCCCGTCCGAACGCCGGCGCCGCCTTCGGCATCTCCCTCGAGGAGTACCTGCTGCCCGCCACCCGGCGCATCCAGCTGATCGGCGAGGACGGCACGCTGCTGTCCCCCGAGGAGCAGGGCGCCGAGCCCGGCCACGAGTACCCGCTGCCCTCGGACGAGGAGCTCCTGACGGCCTACCGCCACCTCGTGATCGGCCGCCGCGTCAACGACCAGGCCTACGCCCTCGTGCGCCAGGGCCGCATGGCCGTCTACCCCTCCTCGCACGGCCAGGAGGCCTCCGAGGTCGCCGCCGCCGTGTGCCTCGGCAAGCAGGACTGGCTCTTCCCCACCTACCGGGACACCGTGGCCGTGATTGCCCGCGGCGTGCCCCCGCTCGAGGTCATGGTCTCCTACCAGGGCACCTGGCATCAGGGCTACGACCCCAACGAGCACCACGTCTCCGTCCAGTCCACCCCGCTGACCACCCAGCTGCTGCACGCCGTCGGCATGGCCAAGGCCGCCCGCCTGCGCGGCGAGGAGGTCGTGTGCCTGGCCATGGTCGGCGACGGCGGCACCTCCGAGGGCGACTTCCACGAGGCGCTGAACTTCGCGGCCGTGTTCAAGCTGCCGGTGATCTTCTTCGTGCAGAACAACAAGTTCGCCATCTCCGTGCCGTTCGCCAAGCAGTCGGCCGCCCCCTCGCTGGCCCACAAGGCCGTCGGCTACGGCCTGGCCGGCGAGCGCGTGGACGGCAACGACCTCGGCGCCCTGCTGGCCGTGCTCGGCCGCGCCGTGGACCTGTGCCGCCAGGGCCAGGGCCCCTTCCTCGTGGAGGCGGACACCTACCGCATGCAGGCCCACACCAACACCGACGACCCGACGCGCTACCGCGAGGACGCCGAGGTGCAGGAGTGGGAGGCGCGCGACCCGCTGCGCCGCATGACCGCCTACCTCGAGTCCACCGGCGCCCTCACCGAGGAGGTCTCCGCGGAGATCGCCCAGGCCGCCGAGGACGTCGCGAAGGACCTGCGCGACGCCATGAACGCCGAGGCGGAGCTCGATCCGCTCGAGCTGTTCGACCACGTCTACTCCGTGCAGACCCCGCAGCTCGCCGCCCAGCGCGCGCAGCTGGCCGAGGAGCTGTCCCGTTCCGAGAACCAGGAGGCCTGAGCATGGCGACCCTGACCTTCGCCGCCGCGCTCAACGCGGCGCTGGCCGACGAGATGGCCGCCGACGACATGGTGGTGGTGTTCGGCGAGGACGTCGGCACCCTGGGCGGCGTCTTCCGCATCACGGACGGGCTGACCAAGCGCTTCGGCGAGGAGCGCTGCTTCGACACCCCGCTGGCCGAGTCCGGCATCGCCGGCATGGCCGTGGGCATGGCCCTCGGCGGGGCGCGTCCCGTGATCGAGATGCAGTTCGACGCGTTCGCCTACCCGGCGTTCGAGCAGATCGCCTCGCACGTGGCCAAGATGCGCAACCGCACCAAGGGCGCCACCCCGATGCCCATGACCATCCGCATCCCCTACGGCGGCGGCATCGGCGGTGTCGAGCACCACTGCGACTCCTCCGAGTCCTACTACGCGCACACCCCGGGCCTGAAGGTGTACACCCCGGCGTCGGTGAAGGACGCGTACATGATGCTGCGGGCGGCCATCCGTCTGGACGACCCGGTCGTCTTCATGGAGCCCAAGAAGATGTACTGGACCAAGGCCGAACTGGACCTCGAGGACCTGCGCGCCGAGTTCGAGGAGCGCTGGGGCCGCGTCGAGGAGAAGAAGGAGCACGGGGAGGCCTGGGCGCGCGCCGCCGTCGTCCGCGAGGGCTCCGACGTCACCCTCGTCTCCTACGGCCCCTCCGTGCCCACCTGCCTCGCCGCCGCCCGCGCGGCCGAGGAGGAGGGCCTCTCGGTCGAGGTCGTGGACCTGCGCACCGTGAACCCGCTGGACGAGGACACCATGGCCGCCTCGGTCTCCAAGACCGGCCGCGCCGTCGTCGTCGCCGAGCCCCAGGGCTTCGCGTCCGTGGCCTCCGAGCTGGTGGCCCGGATCCAGCAGCGCTGCTTCCACTCGCTGGCCGCCCCCGTGGGCCGCGTGACCGGTTTCGACATCCCGTTCCCCGCGCCGAAGCTCGAGGAGCACCACCTGCCGAACATCGACCGCATCCTGGACGCGATCGACGACCTGAACTGGGACCTGGACGCCGAGGAGGCCCGCGCATGAGCAACACCTTCCTGCTGCCCGATCTGGGCGAGGGCCTGACCGAGGCGGACATCGTCCGCTGGCTCGTGGCCGAGGGCGACGAGGTGGTCGTCGACCAGCCCATCGTCGAGGTGGAGACCGCCAAGGCCCTCGTGGAGGTGCCCAGCCCGTACGCCGGCACCGTGCTCACCCTGCACGGAGCGGAGGGCCAGACCATGGAGGTCGGTCGCCCGCTGATCACCGTGGGCGCCGCCGGCGAGTCCGGCGAGGGCTCCGCCCCCGTGGCCGGCACCGAAGCCCAGGCCGTCCCGCCGGCCACCGGCGAGGACGCGGCCGAGGCCGACCGCCCCGGCGCGCTGAGCTACCGCGAGGAGGAGATGGCCGGCGTCCAGCCGAAGCCGGACAAGGCCCGCGGCGGCGACGGCGACGTGGCCGGCTCCGACGAGGAGGCCTCCGGCGCCGTGCTCATCGGCTACGGCACCTCCGGCCACTCGGCGAAGTCCCGCACGCGCCCGTCCAAGCGCGGCCGCCGCGGCGCCGGCACGACGACGGCCGGCGGCTCCGGCGCGGCGTCCGGGCAGGGGGAGCAGGCCGGGCAGGCCCGCGCCCCGCGCGTGACCAGCCCGATCGTGCGCAAGCTCGCCCGCGAGCAGGGCGTCGACGTCGCCGCCCTCACCGGCACCGGCCCCGACGGCCTGATCACCCGCGCGGACGTGCTCTCCGCGGCGCAGGGCGGCGACGCCCCGCAGGCCGCGGC
>NZ_JANQCJ010000072.1:0-11612 GCF_024723355.1 Micrococcus sp. HG099
TCCCCACCCCGCCCGGTCCGGCACCGGCACCCCGCCCGCCCACACCCCAGGAGCCCCGCATGACCGCCTCCCGCCTGATCCCGCCCGCCGTCGACCCCGCGTCCCTGCCCCGCGACCTGCCCGGCCTGCGCGCCCACTTCCGCCCCGTCGTCGAGGAGATCGCCCGCGGCGCCCTCGAGCGGGACCGTGCCCGCCTGCTGCCCTTCGAGGCCGTCCGCGCGCTCGGCCGCGCCGGCTTCTCCGTGCTGCGCGTGCCGCGGGAGGCCGGCGGCCCCGGCGTCGACGTGCGCACCGTGACGGCGCTGCTCGTGGACCTCGCGGCCGCGGACTCCAACGTCGCCCACCTGTACCGCTCGCACCTGGGCTTCCTGGACGCCCTGCGCTTCCAGCCGCAGCCCGTGCGGGACCGCTGGCACGCCCTCGTGCTCGCCGGCGCCACCGTGGGCAACGCCTCCACGGAGCGCGGCGGCAACGCCCTGGGCACACTGAACACGCGCCTCACGGCGCCCACGGACGGGGACCACGACGGCGCGCCCGGCGCCGCCTGGACCCTCACCGGCACGAAGTACTACGCCACCGGCTCGATCTTCTCCTCGCACACGCGGGTCTCCGCCGCGGTGGTGCGCGCCGACGGCTCCCTGGCGCCGGGCCGGGGCTTCGCCGTCGTACCGGTGGACGCCCCCGGCGTGAGCCTCGAGGACGACTGGGACGGCTTCGGCCAGCGCCTGACCGGCACCGGCACCGCGGTGTTCGAGGACGTCGCCGTGGACCCGCGGGACGTGCTCGAGCGGATCCCCGGCTCGCCCGAGGCCGTGCACGAGGCGGCGTGGTTCCAGCTGATCCTGCTCGCCGTGCTGGCCGGGATCGCCCGCGCCGCCCGGGACGACGCCGCCGCGCGGGTGGCCGCGCGCGTGCGCACCTTCAACACCGGCCTGGGCGTGCCCTTCCGCGAGGACCCGCTGATCCAGGAGGCCGTGGGCCGGATCGCGGCGAAGGCCTCCGCGGCCGAGGCGGTGGTCCTCGCGGCCGCCGACGCCCTGGACGCCTCGCTCGCCGCCGGCGCCGCCACGGGGGCCGACCGCTGGGGCTTCACCGGACCCGTGCCGCCGGAGTTCGCCGAGGCCGAGCTGGCCGTGGAGCACGCGCAGATCACCGTCCCCGAGCTGGCCCTCGGCGCCGCCCAGGAGCTGTTCCTCACCGGCGGCGCCTCGGACACGAGCGTGGCCAAGGGCCTGGACCGGCACTGGCGCAACGCCCAGACCGTCGCCACGCACAACCCCATCGCGTTCCGCGCCCGCGCCGTCGGCGACTACTGGATCAACGGCACCCTCCCCGAGGGCCTGAACGCGATCGGGGACGCGCCCGCCGCGCCGTCGTCGTCGGCCGTGGACGCCGCGCAGCCGGCCCCGGAGCCCGCCGAGGCGGGCGCCCGATGACGGCCCCCGACGGCGCTGCCGCCCCCGACGCCGCCCCTGCACCCGACGGCGCCTCCACCCCCTTCCTGCTCAGCGCCTTCGAGATGATGACGCCCGTCCACCAGTCCCCGGGGCTGTGGCGGCATCCCGAGTCGCGGATCGCGGAGTTCGACCGGCTCGCCTACTGGACGGGGCTGGCCCGCACCGTGGAGGACGGCGGCTTCAGCGCGCTGTTCCTCGCCGACGTGCTCGGCCTCTACGACGTGTACGGCGGCGGCATCGAGGCCACCGTGCGCGGTGGCGTGCAGTGGCCCGTGCTGGACCCGGCGGTCGCGGTGCCGGCCATGGCCGCCGCCACCGAGCGGATCGGCTTCGGCGTGACGGCGTCCGTCACGTACGAGCGGCCGTACCTGCTGGCCCGCACCCTGGCCACGCTGGACCACTTCACCGGCGGCCGCGTGGCCTGGAACATCGTCACGAGCTACCAGGACTCCGCGGCCCGCAACCTCGGCCTGGACCGGCAGATCCCGCACGACGCGCGGTACGACCTCGCCGACGAGGCCCTCGACGCGCTCTACCGGCTGTGGGAGGGCTCCGTGGAGCCCGGCGCCGTGAGGTTCGACCGGGCGGCCGGCGTCGTGGCCGACCCGGACCGCGTGCACCCGGCCGCCGTGGCCGGCGCGCACGTGCGCGTCCCGGACGCCGCGCTCACCCACCCCGGCCCGCAGGGCACCCCGTACCTGTTCCAGGCCGGCGCCTCCGCGCGGGGGCGCAGGTTCGCCCTCGAGCACGCCGAGGCCGTGTTCGCCATCGGCCCGACGCCGGCCCACGTGCGCCGGTTCGTGGACCAGACCCGCGCCGGGCTCCTGGAGGCCGGCCGCGCCGCGGACGCGATCCGCGTGCTGGCGATGGTGACCGTCGTCGTCGCCGAGACGGACGAGGCCGCGGCGCAGCGGCTGGCCGGGTACGCCGAGCACGTGGACGTGGCCGGCGCGCTGGCGCTGTGGGGCGGCTGGACGGGCGTGGACGTCGCGGGGCTGGACCCGGACGCGCCGCTGGAGCACGTGGTGACGGACGCGAACCGCTCCGCGCTCGCGGCCTTCACCGAGGATCCGAGCGGGCGGACGTGGACGCTGCGGGACGTGGCGGAGTTCGTGGCGATCGGCGGGCGCGGGCCCGTGATCGTGGGCTCGCCGGAGACCGTGGCCGACGAGCTGCAGCGCTGGCAGGCCGAGACCGGCGTGGACGGCTTCAACGTCTCCGCCGCGGTGCGCCCGGCCGACCTCGAACGGTTCGCCGCGCTCGTGAGCCCCGAGCTGCGCCGCCGCGGGGTGCTGCGCGAGCCCAAGGCCGGGCGGACCCTGCGTGAGAACCTCTCCGGCGCCGGGCCGGCCCTGCCCGCGGACCACCGCGGCCACGCGTTCCGGACCGCCGGCTGAGCGCCACCGCCCGTCGCCACGCATCCCCCCGCCACCACGCGTTTCGGGTGACTTGTCGGAGGTGATCCGGCTCCTGACCCCCGACAAGTCACCCTAAACGCGCAGGGGGGCGGGGCGGGGCGGGGCAGGGCGTCGGGGCACCCCCTGTGACGCCCGCCCCTGACCCGTGCGGGCCGGGCGTGGGAGAGTGGGGGCCGATCCCCGCCCGCCTCACCCGAGGAGCCCCCATGACCCGCCCCGCGACCCCCGGCCGTCCCGCGCGGCCGCAGACCGTGCTCACCGTGGTGCGCACCGAGCGCCTCACCCCGCACATGGTGCGGGTGAGCCTGGGCGGGGAGGAGTTCGCGGCGTTCCACGCCCGCTGGGCGGAGAAGGGCGCCACGGACCAGTACATCAAGCTGCTGTTCGCGGACCCGGCGCTCGGCCTCACCCCGCCCTATGACATGGACGCCCTGCGCGAGCGCCTCGCCCCCGAGCAGATGCCCGTGCGCCGCACCTACTCGGTGCGCGCCGTGGACGCGGAGGCCGGCACGGTGGACGTGGACTTCGTGGTCCACGGCGACGACGGCCTGGCCGGCCCGTGGGCCGCGTCCGTCCAGCCGGGGGAGCAGGTGTGCTTCGGCGGCCCCGGCGGCAACTACCGCCCGGACCCCGCCGCCGACTGGCACCTGTTCGCCGGCGACGAGGCGGCCCTGCCGGCGATCGCCGCCGGACTGGAGGACCTGGCGACGACGGCGCCGGACGCCGTCGGGACCGCGCTGATCGAGGTCGAGGGGCCCGAGGACGAGCAGCCGGTGACGGCCCCGGCCGGCGTCGAGGTGCGCTGGCTGCACCGCGGCGCCGAGTTCACCCCGCAGAGCACGCGCTGGGCGGCGGCGCTGCGGGACGAGCCGTGGCGCGAGGGCCGGGTGCACGCGTTCGTGCACGGCGAGCGCGAGCAGGTGAAGGCGGCCCGGGCGTACCTCGCCGACGAGCGCGGCGTGGACCGTCGCGACCTCTCCGTCAGCGCCTACTGGGCGTTCGGCCGCGCCGAGGAGACGTTCCAGGCCGAGAAGCAGACCCCGCTGGGCCAGATCTTCCCGGACGGCACCACCGGCGGCTGAGCCCCCCGAGCACTTTCGTGCGGGAAACGGGAGCCTCCCC
This sequence comes from Micrococcus sp. HG099, assembly GCF_024723355.1. Taxonomy (NCBI): domain Bacteria; kingdom Bacillati; phylum Actinomycetota; class Actinomycetes; order Micrococcales; family Micrococcaceae; genus Micrococcus; species Micrococcus sp. HG099. Next base: position 3,998 of record NZ_JANQCJ010000072.1, read on the forward strand.
CAGCACTTTCGTGCGGGAAACGGGAGCCTGGTCCCGTTTCCCACACGAAAGCGGTCCCTGAGCCTCCCGTTTCCCACACGAAAGCGGGGGCGGGGGTGCGGTCAGCGGGCGAGGGCCGGCTCCGCCGGCGCGGCGCCGGGCACGACGGCGTCCCCCCGGGCGGCGAGGGCCGCGAACGGGCCGCCGGCGCGCAGCAGATCGGCCGGCGCCCCGAGCTCCACGATCCGCCCGCCCTCGAGCACGGCCACCTGGTCCGCGCCCATCACGGTGGACAGGCGGTGGGCGACCATCAGGGTGGTGCGGTGCTCGGCGAGCTCGTCGAGGGCCGCCTGCACGCGCGCCTCGGTGGTGTTGTCCAGGGCGGAGGTCGCCTCGTCCAGCACGAGCACGGGCGGGTTGCGCAGCACCGTGCGGGCGATGGCCAGGCGCTGCTGCTCGCCGCCGGAGAACCGGTGACCGCGGGCGCCCACGAGGGTGTCCAGCCCCTCGGGCAGGGACGCGACGGTCCCGGCCAGCGACGCCGTCTCCAGCGCCGCCCACAGCCGCTCGTCCGTGGCCTCGGGGTCGGCCAGGCGCAGGTTGTCCCGCACCGAGGCGTGGATCAGGTAGGTCTCCTGCGAGACCACGCCGACGATGGCCGCGAGGTCGGCCGGGTCCAGGCGGGCGACGTCGATCCCGTCGATGCTCACGCGGCCCGCGGTCGGGTCGTGGAGCCGGGGGACGAGCGAGGCCAGCGTGGACTTGCCGGAGCCGGTGGAGCCGACCACCGCCGTCGTGGTGCCGGCCGGGACGGTGAGCTCGATGCCGGACAGGGCCGGGGCGCCGTCGTCGTAGGCGAAGTCGACCCCCTCGAAGCGGACGGTGCCGCGCACGCGGGCCGGGTCCACCGGCACGGGGTCCGCCGGCGGCTTGATGGCCGGGTCCAGGTCGAGGTACTCGAAGATCCGCGAGAAGAACGCCAGGGCGGTGACCCACTGCACGCCGATGTTCAGCAGGCCCATGACGGGGCGGAACACCTGGCCCTGCAGGGCGGTGAACGCCACGAGGGTGCCGATGGTCATCCCTCCCGACGTGGGCGGCAGGCCCGCGACCAGGTAGATCACCGCGGGGATGGCGGCGAACACGATCGACATGGTGGCCATGCGCCAGCGGCCGGCCAGCTGACTGCGCAGCTCGAGGCCGATCAGCTCGTGGGAGCGGCCGGTGAACCGCTCGGCGTCGTGGCCGGTGGTGCCCAGGGTCTTGGCGAGGCGCGCGCCCGAGACGGACAGGCCCTCCTCCACCTGGGTGTGCATCTGCGCGAGGGCCGCCTGGCGCTCGTCCGTGACGGTGCGGCGCAGCTGGGCCACGCGGCGCGAGAGCCACACGGCCGGCGGCAGGACCACGAGCGAGATCAGGCTCAGCCGCGGGGACAGCGCGACCATGGCGGCCGCCGTCGCGACGACGGCGGTGAGGTTCGAGGCCACGCCGGTGGCCGTGGAGGTGACCACGGACTGCATGCCGGCGATGTCGTGGGTCAGCCGGGACTGGACCTCGCCGCCGCGGGTGCGGGTGAAGAAGGCCAGCGGCTGCGCCTGCAGGTGGGTGAACAGCCGCACGCGCAGGCTGTGCATGACGTGCTGGCCCATGGCCGTGGCGCGCCAGGTCTGCACGACGCCGATCACGGCCGTCAGCGCGGCGACGCCCACCATCGCGGCGGTCAGCCGGATCAGCAGGGGCACGTCCTGGTTCGGCAGGGCGTCGTCGATCACCGCGCGGACCAGGAAGGGCTGGGCGAGGTTGATGACGGAGGCCGCCGAGATCAGCACGACGACGAGCGCGATGGTGCCGCGGTGCGGGGCGAACAGGCGCGCGATGCGCGGCAGGGACACCGGGTGGCGGCGCAGCTGCGTGCGGTCGGCGGGGTCCAGCCGAGCCGGGGCCATGCCGCGGCCGCCGCCGTCGGAGGCGGGGAGGGAGTCGGCGTGGCCGCGCGGTGCGCGGGTGCGGGGGGCGGATGCGGGGACGGGAGTGGTCATGGGGCGCTCCTTCCGTTCGGGCGCCGGGGCCGCCGCGGGCGGGTCGGCTCGCTCGACTGCGGGATGCAGGGGCGGGGTGTCGACCGGGCGGCCCGGTGATATGCGGAGGTTACCTCACGATGTGTCTGACTCTCAAGTCGGTAGAGTCGGGGGCATGGACTCCGCCCCCGCTGACGCCGCCCGCCCCCACGACGACGGCGCCGACCTGGGCGACCTGATGCACGTGGTATTCCGCCGGCTGCGACGGCGGTGGTCGGCGCAGCTCGAGCCCCTCGGCGTGACCCCGCACCAGGTGCGGGCGCTGCGCGGGGTCGCCGAGGGGGCTGGGGGCGGGATCGGGTCCGGCGCGGGGACGCGCGCGGCGGCGGGGTCGGTCGCGGACGACGACGGCGGGGTGCGGCTGAGGGACCTCGCCGAGCGGCTGCGGATCGCCCCGCGCTCGGCCACGGACGTGGTGGACCAGCTCGAGTCCCGGGGCCTGGTGGAGCGGGCGGCGGACCCGGCCGACCGCCGGGCGGTGCGCATCCGCCTGACCGACGGCGGCCGCGGCCTGCTGCGGCGCGTGCACGAGGCGCGCCGCACCGAGGCTGCGGACTTCTTCGCCGTCCTGGCGCCGGCGGACCGCGCCGAGCTGGCCCGCCTGCTCGCGCGCGTGGCTGCGGACCCCGCGGAGGGGGCCGAGTAGGGGGTCGGGCCGGCGGGTCCTGGGGTCAGCGCTCGGCCGGGAAGCTCGGCCTCCCGTTTCCCGCACGAAAGCGTGGGGGAGCCTCCCGTTTCCCGCACGAAAGCGTGGGGGAGCCTCCCGTCTCCCGCACGAAAGCGTGGGGGCGTGGGCTCAGAGTGGGTTCGGGGCGGGGCGCTTCACGAACCACACCGCCACCACGTTCACGGTGAAGACCAGCGCGCCGGAGAGGAACGCCAGGTGCACGCCGTCCATGAGGGACGCCACCTCGCCGAGGCCGCCGGCCACGGACGACGCCGTCCCCACCGTGAGCAGCGTGATGAACAGGGCGGTGCCCGCCGCGCCGGCCACCTGCTGCAGCGTCGACACCAGGGCGGAGCCGTGCGCGTACAGGCTGCGGGGCAGGGCGCTGAGCGCCGTCGTCATCAGGGGGGAGAACAGCATGGACAGGCCCGTGGAGATCAGCACGTGCAGCCCCACCACCATGAACGCGCTCGAGTCCTCGCTGAGGAACGTGTAGCCCCAGAGGCCCGCGGCGCCGAGGACGGCGCCGGGCACGATCAGCGGGCGGGCGCCCACGCGGTCGTAGAGGTGGCCCACCACGTACCCGAGCAGCGCCATCACCACGCCGCCCGGCAGCAGGGCGAGGCCCGACTGCTGGGTGGTCCAGCCCAGGACCTCCTGCAGGTAGATGGGCAGCAGCACGATGGTCCCGAAGAGGGCGAGCATCGAGGTGAGCATCACGGCCAGCGCCACCGTGAAGGTCGGCCGGGACAGCGTGCGCAGGTCCAGCAGGGCGTCGTCCTTGAGCCGCAGCTGCCGCACCGCGAACAGGGCCAGGGCGAGCACGCCCACGGCCACGGGGATCCACGGCGGCATCGCCGCGTTGCCGGCGGCGGCCTCGCCGATGCTGGACAGGCCGAAGATCAGGCTCGCGAAGCCGACGGCGGAGAGCATGCCCGAGAGCACGTCCAGGCGGACGGGGCGGGGCTCGGTGACGTTGCGGACCCAGGCGGCGCCCGCGGCCAGGGCGATCACGGCGATCGGCAGGACGGTGAAGAACAGCCAGCGCCAGGAGAGGTGCTCGAGGATCACACCGCCCACCGCGGGACCGGACGCCGGCGCCACGGAGATCACGATCGAGATCAGCCCCATCACGCGGCCGCGCCGGGACAGCGGGACCACGTTGAGCACGGTGGTCATCAGCAGCGGCATCATGATCGCCGTGCCCACGGCCTGCACCACGCGTCCGGTCAGCAGCAGGCCGAACGTGGGGGCGAGGCCGGCGATCGCGGTGCCGGCCGTGAACGTCCCCATGGCCAGGATGAACACCGCGCGCAGGGACATGCGGTTCAGCAGCCAGCCCGTGAACGGGATGACCACGGCCATGGTGAGCATGAACCCGGTGGTCAGCCACTGCGCGGTGGCGGCGGTGACGGTGAACTCCGCCATGAGCCGCGGCAGCGCCACGGACATGACGGTCTCGTTCAGGATCACCACGAACGCCGCGGAGACCAGCAGGGCGATGAGCCGGCCGGTGCCGGGGGCGAGGGCGTCGTCGTCGGGACGGACGGCGACGTCGGCGCGGGGCTGCGCGTCGACGTCAGGCCGGGCGGCGTCGTCGGGGGATGCGGGCACGGAGGACCTTTCGGGGCCGGCCGGGGGCCGGGGCGCGGGGGAGGGTGGTCCAGTCTACGGCCCGGCGGACTTCCGTCTCCCGCACGAAAGCGGGGCCGTGGTCAGCGACCCGGGCGGTCCGCCAGCACCTGCGCGATCTGCCCCACGCACACCTCGTTCTGCAGGCTCGTGGTGTCGCCCAGGGCGGTGCCGGTGTGCAGCTGCGTGAGCAGGCGCCGCATGATCTTGCCCGAGCGGGTCTTGGGCACGTCCGGGACGAACACCACCTCGGCCGGCTTGGCCACGGGGCCGATCACGGTGCCGACGTGCCGGCGCAGCTCCTCGGCGCGCTCGGCCGTGAGCGCGGCGGCGGCCTCGTCGCCCTCGGGGCCCGGCGCCCACTCCCGGCCCGGCACCACGAAGGCGACGGCGGCGTGCCCGGTCCGCGCGTCGGGCACGGGGCACACCCCGGCCTCCACCACGTGCGGGTGCGCCACGAGGGCGGACTCGATCTCGATCGTGGAGAGGCGGTGCCCCGAGATGTTGATGACGTCGTCGATCCGGCCGAGGATCCACACGTCCCCGTCCTCGTCGGTCTTGGCGCCGTCCCCGGCGAGGAACCAGCCCTGCTCCGCATAGTCCTCCCAGTAGGAGTGGAAGTACCGGGCCGGATCGCCCCACACGGTGCGCGCCATCGAGGGCGAGGTCCGGGTGACCACGATCTTGCCCTGCGTCTGCGCGGGCACCGGGGCGCCGTCGTCGTCCACCACGGCCACCTCCACCCCCGGCAGCGGCCGCGAGCCGCAGCCGGGCTTGAAGGTGCGGTCCGTGGGGCGCGGGGAGAGCACGGTGGAGCCGGTCTCGGACTGCCACCACGTGTCCACCATGGGCACGGGCTCGCCCATGCGTGCGAGCGCGGCGCGGCCGATCTGCGTGCGCGCCCACGTCCACGCCTCGGGGTTCACGGCCTCGCCCACGGTGCCGATCAGGCGGATCGACTCGAGCGAGTGCTCGGCGGGGATGCCGTCCGGGTGCCAGCCCATCAGCGAGCGGATCAGCGTGGGGGCGGTGTAGTAGGAAGTGACGCGGTAGCGGTCGATCACCTCGAAGTGCCGGCCCGGGTGCGGGGCGTTGGGCACGCCCTCGTAGATCACCTGGGTGACGCCGTTGGAGAGCGGGCCGTAGATCTCGTAGGTGTGCGCGGTGACCCAGGCGAGGTCCGCGGTGCACCAGTGCACGTCCTCGTGCCGGCGCGCCGGGTCCGGGTGGGAGAAGAGGAAGTCGTGGGTCCACGAGGCGGCGGCGAGGTAGCCGGCGGACGTGTGCACGAGGCCCTTGGGGCGGCCCGTGGTGCCGGAGGTGTACATCACGAACAGGGGGTGCTCGGCGTCGAAGGACGCCGGGGCGTGCTCGGTGGGCTTCGTCTCGACGACGTCGTGCCACCACAGGTCGCGGCCCTCGGTCCACGGGATCTCGCCGGCGCCGGTGAGGCCGCAGCGGGCGATCACCAGGACGTGTTCGATCGCGTTGTCCCCGGCGACGGCGGCGTCCGCGTTCTCCTTGACCGGGACCACCTGGCCGCGGCGGTGCTGGCCGTCCGTGGTGACGAGCAGCTTCGCGCCGGTGTCCTCCACGCGGAAGCGCAGGGCGTCCGCGGAGAAGCCGCCGAACACGAGCGAATGCACGGCGCCGATCCGCGCGCAGGCCAGGGCGATGACGATCGTCTCCACGAGCACCGGCAGGTAGACGACGACGCGGTCCCCGGGGCCGATCCCCAGGTCCTCGAGCGCGTGGGCGGCCTGGGCCACGCGCCGCTGCAGGTCCGCGTAGGTGACGGCCTCCCGGTCCCCGGGCTCGCCCTCGAAGTACAGGGCCACCTTCTCGCCGCGGCCGGCGGCCACGTGGCGGTCCACGCAGTTCACGGCCACATTGAGCCGGCCGTCCTCGTACCAGCGCAGCGCGGGGCCGCGCTCGGCGGCGGGGTCCGCGGGCGTGCCGGTGCTGACCCTCGTGAACTCGCGGTCCCACGTGAGCCGGCGCCCGGCGGCGGCCCAGAACGCGAGGCGGTCCTCCTCGGCGACGGGGCGGCCGTCGCCGCGGCCGCCGTGCGCGAGATCCTCGGCGCGGCCGGGGTGGACGTCCGGGTCGGCGGCGTCCACCACGGCCTGCGGGAGCGGGCCGGGGAGCGTGGCGAGGGCCTCGGCGGGCACGCCGTCGTTGGGGCGGCGGACGGGCGCGTCGGGGGCGGTCGGGGCGTCGCCGGGGGAGGCCGGGGCGGAGCTGCGGGCGCGCGTGGCGGCGTCGAGAGGGGAGGGGGTCATGCGGGGGCACCTGCCTTGTCCATCGGTCCCGGCGGGAGCACCTGCGGCGCGGGCCGTGCGCCCGTGGACGGACGACGGCGGCGCCCCGGTTGCTGCGGCGTCGACGAGCCGGGTCTCTCGGCCGCTCTGGATGGGGTCGGGCACCAGCCTAGGCAGGGGGCCTGACGCCGGACGCAACCCGCGGTCACACGCGGGCGGCCGGGTCGTGACGGTGTCGTGGCGCAGTGCGACGATCACAGGGTCAGCACAGCCGCCGCGGCACGCCTCGGGCTGCCGCCCTGCGAAGCAGCCCCCCGATGAAGTCCTCCCTGCTCACCGCCACCGGCCTGCCCCGTGCCGCCGCGGTGCTCGCCGCCGCGGGCCTGCTGCTCACCGGCTGCGCCGCCGACCCGACCCTGGACGAGAACTGGCCTGAGATCCGCCAGAAGGTCGTGGACGCGCAGAGCCTGCGCCTGCAGATGGACGGCGTGCCGGCCGAGATGGCCATGTTCGAGCAGCTCGTCGGAGACCGCTGGATGCTCATGCCCGCGGACGAGGCGGACAGCATGGCCGGCATCTCCCTGAAGGAGATCATGGACGACCTCGAGGCGGACATGCCCGCGGCCGAGGCGTTCGACGGCAAGGACCTCAAGGCCGAGAAGGTGGAGCTCGACGGCCAGGAGTACCTGAAGTACGCACTGCCCGAGGAGTTCCACGACTTCGCCCGGACCATGTACGTGCACCCGGAGGACGAGACCCTGCACCGGCTCGAGGGCACCGGCGGCGAGGACGCCGAGGCGGACACCACGGCCACCTTCTCCGAGTGGAACGCCGTGCAGGCCCCCGAGCGCCCGGCCGAGGACCAGATCTTCGACATGGCCGCGCTGCAGGGCCTCACCGGCTGAGCGGACGCGGGGCGTGCCGCGGCTGCGGGGCACTCCCCGCGGCCGCCGCGCCGTCGGGCACCTCGCCGCCGCGCAGCCCGCGCCGACCCCACC
>NZ_JANQCJ010000073.1:0-11580 GCF_024723355.1 Micrococcus sp. HG099
GCCTCGCGGCGCTCGCCCTGTGGCACCTGGCCGTGCGCCGCACGGTGGAGCCGGTGGCCGTGGGCGGCGGCTCCGCCCGCGAGGCCGAGAGCGCGGACGGGGCCCCGCTGCGCTGGCTGGGCCGGCCGGCCACGGGCCCGCGCACCGCGATCGCGGCCCGCGCCCAGCGCTACTGGCTGCGCGATCCGCGGTACGCCGCGGGCCTCGTGATGATCCCCGTGTTGGCCGCGGTCCTCTGGTTCGCCTCCACCGCCGGCGGGGACGCCGGGCCGGGACTCGGCATGCTGACGATGCTCGGCCCCGTCTCCGCCTGGGCGCTGGCCTACTCGATCTCCGCGGACATCGCCTACGACCACACGGCGTTCCACCTGCACGTGGTCTCCGGGGTGCGCGGGGCGGACGACCGCTGGGGCCGCGTCATGGGCCTGGCCGGCTGGGGCGTGCCCGCGCTCGTGGTCCTCACCGTGGCCACCACGGCCGCCGCCGGCCGGTGGGACCTGCTGCCGGCCCTGCTGGGACTGACCCTCGGACTATTCGGGGTCACCGCGGCGATGTCCGCGTTCGTCTCGGCGCGGTTCGTGTACCCGGTGCCGAAGCCGGGGGAGAGCCCGTTCAAGACGCCGCAGGGCGCCACCCTGCGGATCATGCTCGTGCAGGGCGCCGCCATGCTCGTGGTCGTCCCGCTGGCCGTGCCCGTCGTCGTGCCCTTCGTGGTGGCGCTCGTCACGCAGTCGGCCGTGTGGGGGTGGGCCACCCTCGCGGTGGGACTGGCCTGGGGCGCCGTGGCGCTGTGGCTGGGCGTGCGGATGGGGGCCGCGTGGTACGACCGGGCGCAGGCCGAGACCTACCAGGCCGTGGCCGCGTTCTGAGGCGCGCGGCTAGACTGTCCGGCATGAGTGTGACCGGCGAACCCGACCTGAACGACCCCTTCGCGCCCGCCGGCGGCGGCACGTCCGTCCTCGAGCGTGAGGAGCTGCGGCAGGAGATCGAGCCGGGCGACCACGAGCGCTTCGCCCACTACGTCCGCAAGGAGAAGATCACGGAGTCCGCCGTCACCGGCGCCCCCGTGATCGCCCTGTGCGGCAAGGTGTGGGTGCCGGGCCGGGACCCGAACAAGTTCCCCGTGTGTCCCACGTGCAAGGAGATCTACGAGGGCCTGCGCGAGCCGCAGGACGGCGGCGACGGCGACGGCGGCGGCAAGCGCGGTGGCTGGTTCGGAGGCCGCGGCCGTGGCTGACGGCCGCTCCCTGACGAGCGGCACCCCGGACGGCGCAGTCCAGCACGACCTCTTCCACATCGGGGAGGACCTGCCCCCCGCCATGCCGGAGCGCGCCGCGTGGGGCACGGCCCCCAAGCTGCGCCAGTGGCAGCAGGAGGCGCTCGAGAAGTACCTCGAGACCGGCCCGCAGGACTTCCTGGCCGTGGCGACGCCCGGCGCGGGCAAGACGACGTTCGCGCTGCGCGTGGCCAAGATCCTCCTGGACTCCGGCGTCGTGCAGCGGCTGACCGTCGTCGCCCCCACCGACCACCTCAAGCGCCAGTGGGCGGACAACGCCGCCCGCGTGGGCATCGCGATCGACCCGAACTTCAAGAACGCGGACGGCCGCCACGGCTCCGAGTACCGGGGCGTCGCCCTCACCTACGCGCAGGTGGCCAACAAGCCCGTGCTGCACCGCAACCGGACCGAGGCCGCCAAGACCCTCGTGATCCTGGACGAGATCCACCATGGCGGCGACGCGCTGAGCTGGGGCGACGGCATCCGCGAGGCGTTCGAGCCGGCCGCACGCCGCCTCGCCCTCACCGGCACCCCGTTCCGCTCGGACACCTCGACCATCCCGTTCGTGGAGTACGTGGACGGCCCGGACGGGCTGTCCCGCTCGAAGGCGGACTACACCTACGGCTACGGCCCGGCCCTGCGGGACCATGTGGTGCGCCCCGTGCTCTTCATGGCGTACTCGGGTCAGATGCGCTGGAAGACGTCCACGGGCGAGGTCATGGAGGCCCAGCTCGGCGAGGCCGCCACGAAGGACATCACGGCCTCCGCGTGGCGGACCGCGCTGGACCCGAAGGGCGAGTGGATCCCGGCCGTGCTGCGCGCCGCGGACCGCCGCCTCTCCGAGGTGCGCCGCGGCGTGCCGGACGCCGGCGGCCTGGTGATCGCCACGGACCACGAGGACGCCCGCGCCTACGCCGCCCAGCTCGAGGCGCTCACGGGCCAGCGGCCCGCGCTGATCCTCTCGGACGACAAGGGCGCCTCGGACCGCATCGAGGAGTTCGCCGCCTCGGACGAGCGGTGGATGGTGGCCGTGCGCATGGTGTCCGAGGGCGTGGACGTGCCCCGCCTCTGCGTGGGCGTGTACGCGACCTCCACCTCCACCCCGCTGTTCTTCGCGCAGGCGGTGGGGCGCTTCGTGCGTTCCCGGCGCCGCGGCGAGGTGGCCTCCGTGTTCCTGCCCTCGGTGCCGCAGCTGATGCTGCTGGCCAACGAGATGGAGCTCGAGCGGGACCACGCCCTGGACCGCCGGGAGGGCGGCGTGGACGTGGAGGATCTCGAGGACGCGCCCGAGGAGGACCTGCTCGCGCAGGCCAACCGCGAGGAGTCCGGCTCGGACGCGCTGCTGCGGGGGAAGTTCGAGGCCATGGAGTCCCGCGCGAGCTTCGACAAGGTGCTCTTCGACGGCGGCGAGTTCGGCCTCGGCGGCGCGGTGGGCTCCGAGGAGGAGCAGGACTTCCTGGGCATCCCCGGCCTGCTGGACGCCGAGCAGGTCTCCGCCCTGCTGCGCCAGCGCCAGGCCGAGCAGGTCCAGCGCCGGCCGAAGGCCCCGGCGAAGGAGCCGGCCGACGTCGTGGACCACCGGCGGATGAAGGAGCTGCGCTCCGAGCTGTCCAAGACGGTCTCCGCGTGGTCCGCGCGCTCGGGCACCCCGCACGGGGTGATCCACAACCGGCTCCGCGAGGTCTCCGGCGGCCCGGCCGTGGCCCAGGCCAGCCGCGACCAGCTCGAGAAGCGGCTGAGCACGCTGCGCGGCTGGTTCGTCGGGCGGACATGAGCCCGCGGCGGCCGCGCGGCGCCCGGCGCGCGGCCGCCTCCGAGGCGTTCCCGGCGGGCGCACCCTCCCGGCCGACCGCCGGGCCCCGGCCTCACGCGTCGTAGATGTGGCGCAGGTACCGCTGCGGGGAGTCCAGGAACCTGCGGTGGTGGTACACGAACGGCAGGTCGTCGTACTCGGTCGGCGTGATCCCGCGCTCGTCCAGCAGCAGGATGCGGGCGCCGGGCAGGGCGGCCAGCACGGGGGAGTGCGTGGAGAGGATCACCTGGGAGCCGTCCGCCAGGATGTCCCGCAGGTGGGCGATCAGCGCGAGGCAGCCGTCGAAGGACAGGGCCGACTCAGGCTCGTCCAGCACCCACAGGCCGGTGAGCCCCGCCCGCTCGGCGCAGAACTGCAGGAACGCCTCGCCGTGGCTGCGCCGGTGGTGGTCCGCTCCCCGGAACACGGACTCGTAGTAGGTGAACAGCCCGTACATGGTCTCGGCGCGCAGGAACACGCCGTCGCGCGTGGCCTGGGCGCCCCGGGCGAGCTGCAGGTGCTCCGCGAGGTCCGAGGACGTGCGACGCGTCTCGTGGACCACGTTGCGCGTCCCGCCCTCGGCGTTGAGACCGAACGCCTCGGCCACGGCCTCCACGAGGGTGGACTTGCCGGCCCCGTTCGCGCCGACCACGACGGTGGCGGCGGACAGGTCGAGCCCCTCGTCGAGGAGATGGCGCACGGCCGGGACGGTGGCCGGCCACGTGCCGCGATCGGCAGGGCTGCGCGGATGCTCGGTCACCCGCCGCACCGGCAGGCGCCACGCGAGCCGGTCGAGCGCCGCGCGGTCCGGCCCGGGGCCCCCGCCGGCCGCCGCCCGCATGCTCAGCGTCCCTCGGAGAGCTCCAGGTCGGCGCCGGCGGCCTCCATCTCGTGGAGGGCAGCCTGGGCGGCCGCCTCGTCGACGCCGGCCACCAGGTCGGTCAGCACCGTGACCTCGTAGCCGGCGTCGAGGGCGTCGAGCACGGTGGCGCGCACGCAGTGGTCCGTGGCGATGCCCACCACGGTGATCGCGTCCACGCCCTGCTCCCGCAGCCACTCGTCCAGGCCGGGCGCGCCGGCCTCCACGGCGGCTGCGGCCACGGCGGTGGCCCCGTACGGGCCGACGGTCCCGGAGGGGCGCTCGCCCGCGGCCCCGGTGGGCACCGCGTCCGGCTCGCCGAGGTGGCCGTCGAAGCCGGAGTAGGCGTCCGTGTGCAGGCCCTTGAGGAACTCGGCGTCGAGGTGCTCGACGTCCAGGTTGGGGTGCAGCTCGGCGCCGGCGGTGCCGGCCACACAGTGCACCGGCCAGGTGGTGCGGAAGTCCGGCTCCGCGCCCGTGGCGGCGGCGAAGTGCGTGCCGGGGTCCACATGCCAGTCGCGCGTGGCCACCACGGCGGAATAGGCGTCGGCCCGCTCGGCCAGGTGCTCCGAGACGCCGGCAGCGACGTCGGCACCCCCGGCCACGCCGAGGGAGCCTCCCTCGCAGAAGTCGTTCTGCACGTCCACGATCACCAGGGCGCGGTTCAGGTTCTCCACGGGTCAGTCCTCCAGGAAGATGGTCGGGATGGCGGGGTCGCCCGGCTGCAGGCGGCCCACTGAGGCGGGCAGCTCGCGCAGGGAGGCGGCGTGCCGCTCGGCGGCGCGGGTGACGGCCTCGGGGCCGGTCCAGCCCCCGGCCAGCTCGCCGGCGTGCACGAAACGGTGCAGCAGGGGACGGTCGTCGGCGTCGGGCGCGGCGCCGCGGTTGACGCCGACCACCTCGGCGGTGGCCCGGCCCCGCCGGTCGCGGCGGCGCGCGGCCTCCTTGCGGCCGCCCCGGCTGGCCTTGCCGGAACTGGCCTTGGCCACGTCCACCCACGTGCCGTCGTCGTCCTGGCGGGCGACGAGCTTGTAGACCATGGAGGCGGTGGGCGCGCCGGATCCGGTGACCAGGCGCGTGCCCACGCCGTACGAGCTGACGGGGGCGGAGCGCAGGGCGGCGATCGCGTACTCGTCCAGGTCCGAGGTGACCATGATCCCGGTCTGGGTGTTGCCCAGCTCGTCGAGCAGCTCGCGCACCCGGTGGGCCTGGATCACGAGGTCGCCGGAGTCGACCCGGACGTTCCGCAGGGCCGGGCCGGCCACCTCGACCGCGGTGCGCACGCCCTGCTCCACGTCATACGTGTCCACGAGGAGGCTGGTGTCCGCCCCGAGCGCGGCGACCTGGGCCTCGAAGGCGGCGCGCTCCGAGTCGTGCAGCAGGGTGAAGGAGTGGGCGGCGGTGCCGACGGTCGGGATGCCGTACCGGCGGCCCGCCTCGAGGTTCGAGGTCGCGGTGAAGCCCGCGATGGCCGCGGCGCGGGCGGCGGCCACGGCGGACTCCTCGTGCGTGCGGCGCGAGCCCATCTCGGCGCACGGGCGACCGTCGGCGACGGCCGTCATGCGGGAGGCGGCGGAGGCCACGGCGGAGTCGTAGTTGTAGATGGAGAGCAGGTAGGTCTCCAGGATGCACGCCTCGGCGAACGTCGACTCCACCTGCAGGAGGGGGGAGTGCGGGAAGTAGGCCTCGCCCTCGGCGTAGCCCACGATGTCGCCCGTGAACTCGTAGTCGGCGAGCCAGGCCAGCGTGGCGTCGTCGAGGGCGGTGGTGTCCGCGAGGAAGTCGAGCTCGGGCGTGTCGAACCGGAAGCGGGACAGGCCCTCCAGCGCGCGGCCCACACCGGCCACCACGCCGTAGCGGCGGCCGCTGGGCAGGCGTCGGGTGAACAGCTCGAAGCGGGAGCGGCGGTGCGCGGTGCCGGCCTTCAGCGCGGCCTGGAGCATGGTCAGCTCGTAGTGGTCGGTCATCAGCGCCGTGGGGATCCGCCAGTCGTCGGCGGTCCGCAGGGCGCTGGGCACGGGATTCTGGCTCACGCGCCCACCCTAGCGAACCCGTGTGACCACGCCCTGGCGGGCCCGCCTCGTAGACTGTCCGGCATGTCCGTGTTGACCAGCCACGATCCGACCGCGCCGCGCGCCGCCGGCCCGGCCCCCGGTGAGGCCGTCCCCGGCGGGGCCACGGACACCGCCGTGCTGGAGCGTCCGCGCGAGGACCTCGCCCTGGACCGGCCGTGGAACGTGGTCGTCTGGAACGACCCCGTGAACCTGATGAGCTACGTGGCCTACGTGTTCCGCACCCACTTCGGCTACTCCGAGTCCCGGGCCCACCGCCTGATGCTCGAGGTGCACGAGCGGGGCCGCTCCGTGGTGGCCACCGGCACCCGCGAGAAGGCGGAGCTGCACGTGGGCGCGATGCACGGCTACGGGCTGTGGGCCACGCTCGAGCAGGCCGAGGACTGAGGAGGGCCATGGCAGAGCGGTTCCGCTGGACGCGGCGGGGGTACACGGCGCAGCTGGAGAAGCCGGAGGTGCGCCTGCTGCGCGGCCTGGTCAAGGACGTCATCACCCTGCTGGAGGGACGCCGCCGGAACGTGCTCTCGGAGGCCGACGACCTCCCTGCGGACGCCCCGGGCGCGCCGGAGCCGAGCGCTGGCGTCGCCCCGGCGGCCCCGGCGCCGCAGGACCCGGAGGCCGGCGCCGGCCCCGCGGCCGGGCTCGACGAGGCGGACGCCGCCTTCTGGCAGCTGGTCTCCGGCCTGCACCTGAGCCAGGACCGGGTGCCGCACCGCGCCGCCCCGGCCGACCCCGCCGTCGCCCGGCTGCTGCCCGAGGCGATGCCGCAGGCCGACGCGCAGGAGCGCGGCGCCCACCGCGCCCTCACCGAGGACGCACTGTCCGAGGGCAAGCTCGCCGACGCCCGCCTGGCCCTGGAGCTGCTGCGCTCCACCCGGGTGGAGGTGCCGCACCACCAGGCCCCCGCGTTCGGCCGCGCGCTCAACGACGTGCGCCTCGTCCTCGCCGCCCGCCTGGGCGTGGAGACGGAGGAGGACGCCGATCGCGTGCACGCCGTGGACGACTGGCGCAGTGCCGAGGACGTCGAGTCCACGATGGCCCTGCTCTACAACTTCACCACCTGGCTGCTGGAGACCCTGATGACCGAGATGCTCAGCGAACTGCCCGAGGGCGCGGACGAGGACGCGCCCGGCGCGGACGAGGCGGGGGACGACGCGTGAGCGCGCCGCCGCAGGCCCGGCCCGAGGTGAGCGCCTCCTCGCCGATCGGCGTGTTCGACTCCGGCGTGGGCGGGCTGACCGTGGCCCGCGCCATCATGGACCAGCTGCCCCACGAGTCGATCCTCTACGTGGGCGACACCGCCCACGCCCCCTACGGGCCGCGGCCGATCGCCCAGGTCCGCGCGCTCGCCCTGGGCATCATGGACGAGCTCGTGGACGCGGGCGTCAAGGCCCTCGTCATCGCGTGCAACTCCGCCTCGGCGGCGGTGCTGCGCGACGCGCGGGAGCGCTACACCGGCCGCCACGGCATCCCCGTGGTCGAGGTCATCCAGCCGGCCGTGCGCCGGGCCGTGGCGGCCACGCGCTCCGGGCGGATCGGCGTGATCGGCACCCAGGCGACCGTGGGCTCGCGCGCCTACGACGACTCCTTCTCCGCCGCCCCCCACCTGCAGGTGACCTCCGCTGCGTGCCCGCGCTTCGTGGAGTTCGTGGAGGCCGGCATCACCACCGGGCCCGAGCTGCTGGCCACCGCGCAGGAGTACACGGAGCCGCTGCGCGCCGCCGGTGTGGACACCCTCGTGCTGGGCTGCACCCACTACCCGCTGCTCACCGGCGCCCTCTCGCTGGTGATGGGCGAGGACGTCACCCTGGTGTCCTCGGCGGAGGAGACCGCCAAGGACCTCTACCGTGAGCTCGTGCGCCTCGGCCTCGAGCACCCGCACTCGGCGGCCGGCTCCGGGCAGGACACCCGGCACCGGTTCGCCGCCACGGGCGACCCGGAGCACTTCCAGGCCCTGGCCCGCCGGTTCCTCGGCCCCGAGGTCGGGGCCGTGCGCCGCCTGGACACGGTCCGCGAGCGGTACCCCACCGCGGCCCTGGCCCAGCTGACCCCCGACCTCATCGCCCGCCTGGGCGCCGAGCAGGAGCGTGAGACGTGAAGCTGACCGTGATCGGGGCCTCCGGGTCCTTCCCCGGGCCGGGGTCGCCGGCCTCGTGCTACCTCGTCACCGCGCAGGGCGTGGCCGAGGACGGCGTCACGCCGCGCACGTGGCGGATCCTGCTGGACCTGGGCAACGGGTCCCTGGGCGTGCTGCAACGCTACATCGAGCTCGAGGAGCTGGACGGGGTCCTGCTCTCGCACCTGCACCCGGACCACTGCATGGACCTGTGCGGCATGCACGTGGCCATCCGCTGGAACCCGGAGGGCTGGCACCGCGACCGGATGCCCGTGTACGGGCCCACAGCCACCGCGGACCGGATCGCCGAGGCGTACGGCATGGACCCGGAGCCGGGCATGCACGAGGACTTCGACTTCCGGGTGTGGCGGCCCGGGCGCACCGAGCGGTTCGGCCCGTTCCGGCTCACCCCGGTGCCGGTGCGCCACCCCATCGACGAGGCCTACGCGATCCGCGTGGAGGCCGACGAGCCCGACGGCGAGGGCGGCACCGTGACCCGCGTGCTCACCTATTCCGGGGACACGGACGCGTGCGAGGGGCTCGTGGAGGCCGCCCGGGACGCCGACCTGTTCCTGTGCGAGGCCGCCTTCCACGAGGGCCGGGACGACGGGATCGACGGCGTGCACCTGACCGGTCTGCGGGCCGGACAGACGGCCGCGCAGGCCGGGGCGAAGAAGCTGCTCTTGACGCACCTGCCGGTGTGGAACGACCCCCAGCGGGCCGTCCTGGAGGCCCGGGAGGCGTACGAGGGCCCCATGGCCGTCGCGGTCTCCGGGCTGAGCTACGGGGTCTGAGCGCGCCCCTAGACTGGAGGCCATGACCTCTCCCGCCTCCACCGCCCCCCGCCCGGACGGCCGCGCCGTCGACGAGCTGCGCCCCATCACCATCACCCGGGGCTGGTCCCGGCAGGCGGAGGGCTCGGCCCTCATCGAGTTCGGGGACACCCGCGTGCTGTGCACCGCCTCCTTCACGCAGGGCGTGCCGCGCTGGCTCAAGGGCGAGGGCACCGGCTGGGTCACCGCCGAGTACGCGATGCTCCCGCGCGCCACGAACGAGCGCAACCAGCGCGAGTCCGTCAAGGGCCGCATCGGCGGGCGCACCCACGAGATCTCCCGCCTGATCGGCCGCTCCCTGCGCGCCGTGATCGACCTCTCGGCCCTGGGGGAGAACACCATCGTCCTGGACTGCGACGTGCTGGACGCCGACGGCGGCACCCGCACCGCCGCCATCACGGGCGCCTACGTGGCCCTCGCCGAGGCCGTGGCCTGGGCCCGCCGCGAGGGGATCCTGCGCAAGGACGCCGAGGTGCTCAAGGACTCCGTGGCCGCCGTGTCGGTGGGCATCGTGGACGGCGTCCCCGTCCTGGACCTGCCCTACGTGGAGGACGTGAAGGCGGAGACGGACATGAACGTGGTGGTCACCGGCGCCGGCGAGTTCGTGGAGGTGCAGGGCACCGCCGAGGGCGTGCCATTCTCCCGCGCCGAGCTGGACACCCTGCTCGACCTGGCCCTCACCGGCACCGGCGAGCTCGCCCGCATCCAGGCCGAGACCCTCGCGGGGGCCGCGGGGTCCGCCGAGGCGCAGGCGTGAGCGGGGCCGCCACCGGCGTGCCCGAGGGGGCCCGCGTCGTCCTGGCCACCCACAACGCCGGCAAGGTCCGTGAGCTGCGCCAGCTCCTCGAGGGCGCCGTGCCCGGCCTGGACGCCTCCGTCGCCGTCGTGGACGCCGGCGCGGTCGGCGCCCCGGACATCGTCGAGGACGGGGTCACCTTCGCGCAGAACGCGCTGAAGAAGGCCCGCGCGGTCGCCGCCCACACGGGCCTGATCGCCGTCGCGGACGACTCCGGCCTGGCCGTGGACGTGCTCCACGGCGCCCCCGGGATCTTCTCGGCCCGCTGGGCCGGACGCCACGGGGACGACCGGGCGAACCTCGAGCTGCTGCTCGCCCAGCTGGCCGACGTGCCGGACGCCCACCGCGGCGCCGAGTTCGTCTGCGCCGCCGCCCTGGCGGTGCCGAGCACCGCGGACGCGCGCGGCACCCACGCCATCCACGTCGAGCACGTGGAGCACGGCCGCCTGCGCGGCACCCTGCTGCGGGCCCCCGTGGGCGACGGCGGCTTCGGCTACGACCCGATCCTGCGCCCCGACGGCCGGGACGAGTCCACCGCCCAGCTCTCCGCCGCGGACAAGAACGCGATCAGCCACCGGGGGCACGCCTTCCGCGCCCTGCTGCCGTACCTGGTGGACGCGCTCCACGCGCGCCCGTGAGCGGCGTGCTCGCCCCCGTGCCGGGGTTGGACTTCACGGCGATCGACTTCGAGACCGCCAACGGGTTCCGCGGCTCCCCGTGCGCCCTCGGCGCCGTGCGCGTGAGGGACGGCGTCATGGTGGAGCGGGCCGAGTGGCTCATCCGGCCGCCCGTCGGCTTCGACCGCTTCGACCCGCGCAACGTGCGCATCCACGGCATCACCGAGGACCGGGTGCTGGACGCGGCGCGGTTCGCGGACGTGTACGACGAGCTGGCCGGCTTCGTGGGCGCCGACGTGCTCGCCGCCCACAACGCGCGCTTCGACGTCGGCGTCATCGAGTCCGGCCTCGAGGTCTCCGGCCGGGACGTGCCGCGCCTGGACTTCGTGTGCACCCTGGTGCTCGCCCGCCGCGTCTACGACCTGGCCTCCTACGCGCTGCCCTCGGCGGCCCGCGAGGCCGGGTTCGCCCCGGGCCCGCACCACGACGCGCTCGCGGACGCCGAGGCGTGCGCGGCCATCCTCGTCGACGTCGCCCGGCGCGTGCTCGGCACCGAGGCGGGGGACGGGGCCGCGGTGGCTCCGGCGGGTGCGCGCGGCCTTCCCGAGCCGTTCGACGTCCCCCGGCTGATGCGCGCCCAGGGGCTGACGGTGAACACCCTGGCGCAGCGGGCGGCCGGCGAGGGCCCCGAGTCCAAGGCCACCCGCCAGGCCCGGCGCGCGCAGGGCGTGTTCGACGCGCGCGTGCCGCTCAAGGACGAGCGGGCCATGCCGGACTTCCTGCGCTGGCCGGACGAGGGCACCAACCCCGTGCCCAACCCGGACGCGGACCCGGGCCACCCCCTCCACGGGCAGACCGTGGTGTTCACGGGCGGCATCGGCATGTCCCGTCAGACGGCGAAGGTCCGCGCGGCCCGGCTCGGCGCGCAGACCGCCAACCGGGTGGGCGCCGCGACCACCATGCTCGTGGTGGGGGACGGCTTCGAGGCCGCCGACCTGGACCGCCCGGCCCCCGCGCCCGGCACCCGCGAGGCCGTCACCACGGCGCTGGCGCACCGCAAGACCCGGGACGCGCTGCGCCGCCGGGAGCGCGGCCAGCACATCTCGCTCGTCTCCGAGGGCGAGTTCCTCCAGATGCTCGACGGGAACTGGCCGGCCGCCGCCCGCTGAGCGGGCGGCCTCCGGGCCGCGTCCTCATCCGGCGGCCGCCGACCCTCGGG
>NZ_JANQCJ010000074.1:0-11571 GCF_024723355.1 Micrococcus sp. HG099
GGGCGGAGCGGCGGGCCTCGGGCTCGGGGGCGCGGGGCGGCTGCAGGTTCGCGTCGATGGAGATGGCCAGCAGGATCTCCTCGCGGAACTCCGCGGTGAGCGCGTCCGTGAGGGCCTCGGCCACCTGCGCGCCCTGCAGGGTCTCGCGGGTGGTCTCGTTGGGCACCGCCAGCAGGAGGGTGTTGCCGATCAGCCCCTGCGGCTGGGCCAGGTAGACGAAGCCCATGAGGCGGGCGCTGACCCGCGCGTCGTCCTCGAGGGCGCCCACCACGGAGCGCCACGAGCTGAGCACGGCCTGGTCTGCCACCACGGAGGCTTCCTTTCCTGGGGCAGACGGCCCGGAGTGGGGGACGGCTGCGCGGCACGGACGACGGTGCTGGGAGTCTAACGGTTGTCCACAGGGTTGTGCACAGAGGGTGGACAACCCCTATCATCCTGTGGACGACGCTCCGGACGACCGCTGTTCCGGGGCGT
Organism: Micrococcus sp. HG099; assembly: GCF_024723355.1. Lineage (NCBI taxonomy): Bacteria > Bacillati > Actinomycetota > Actinomycetes > Micrococcales > Micrococcaceae > Micrococcus > Micrococcus sp. HG099. The sequence goes on from NZ_JANQCJ010000074.1 coordinate 475, forward strand.
CCTCGCGCACCCGTTTGACCCTCCCGCGCCCCCGGCACTAGAGTTGCCTGGTCCCCCGGGCGTCGATCCATCGTGCCCGCCGGGGATTTCATGTCAGAGCCTCACCGGTCCTTCCCCCTGGTTCACCTGCTCAGGTCGACGGTCGAAGGCACACAACACGTCGTGGAGTGATCACAGTGACCAAGCGCACGTTCCAGCCCAACAACCGCCGTCGTGCCCGCAAGCACGGCTTCCGCGCCCGCATGCGCACCCGCGCCGGCCGCGCCATCCTGGCCGCGCGCCGCGGCAAGGGCCGCGCCGAGCTGTCCGCCTGAGGACGCCGCTTCAGGGCTGGCGCGCTCCGTGCTGCCCCGTGACCGGCGCGTCCGCACCCCCGCGGAGTTCCGCCACCTCGGTCGCACCGGCACCCGAGCGGGCCGGCGCACCGTGGTGGTGAGCGTCGCCACGGACCCCGACCACACCCGGTCCACGTCGCCGAGCGTCCCTCGGCCGCGGGCCGGGTTCGTCGTGTCCAAGGCCGTGGGCAACGCGGTCACCCGCAACCGGGTGAAGCGCCGGCTGCGCGCCGTCGTCGCCGAGCAGATGCGCACCGCCCCGCTGCGGGAGCTGCCCGTGCTGGTGCAGGTCCGCGCGCTGCCGCCGGCGGCCGAGGCGGACCACGCGCTGCTGCGCCGCGAGACCGTCGGCGCGCTGGCCAAGGCGCTCAGGCCGCACCTGCCCGCCGTCCCCCGGGACGAGGCCTAGATGGCCGTCACGCCCTCGCCGTTCACCGTGCTCGAGCCCTCCCGCGAGTGGGGCCCGGTGCGCGCGCTGCCCTCCGCCCTGCTGGCCGGGCTGCTGACCGTCTACCGGGCGGTCGTCTCCCCGCTGTACGGGCAGGTCTGCCGGTTCTTCCCCAGCTGCTCCGCCTACGGGCTGGAGGCCGTGCACGTGCACGGCGCGGTGAAGGGCTCGTGGCTCGCGGCGCGGCGCATCGGCCGCTGCCACCCCTGGAACGACGGCGGCGTGGACCCGGTCCCGCCCGGCCACCGGCGCTGGCCGCCGGGCCGGCAGCCGCGGATCCTCACCCTGAACCACCCTCCCATCCCACCTGATCTCCCGCAGGAGGATTGACCCCCATGTTCGAAGCCATCCTCGCCCCGTTCCGCTGGCTCATGTCCTGGCTGCTCGGGGCGTTCCACACCGTGCTGGAGTTCGCGGGCATGCCCGCCGACTCCGGCTGGACGTGGGCGCTGTCCATCCTCCTGCTGGTGGTGCTCATCCGCACCCTGCTGATCCCGCTGTTCGTCAAGCAGATCAAGGCGCAGCGCGCCATGCAGGCCATCCAGCCCGAGCTGCAGAAGCTGCAGGCCAAGTACAAGGGCAAGAAGGACCAGCTCTCCCGCCAGGCCATGGCCATGGAGCAGCAGGCGCTCATGAAGGAGCACAAGGCGAACCCGTTCGCCGCCTGCCTGCCCCTGCTGATCCAGATGCCGTTCTTCTTCGCCCTGTACCAGGTGCTGATCGGCGCGCGCGGCGCGTCCGAGCGCGGCGAGTCCATGGACGCCCTGTCCGCGGACCAGATCCGCTCCTTCGAGGGCTCCACGATCTTCGGCGCCCGCATGTCGGACACCTTCCTGAACTCCTTCGGCGATCCGGGCAGCGCGCCCGTGATCATCACGGCGATCGTGCTGATCGTGCTGATGTCGGGCTCGATGTTCTACATGCAGAAGATGCTCATGACGAAGAACATGACGCAGCAGGCCCTCTCCGGGCCCATGATGCAGACGCAGCAGATCATGCTCTACGCCATGCCCCTGATCTTCGGCATCGGCGGCATCAACTTCCCCATCGGCGTGCTCCTGTACTGGACCTACTCCAACTTCTGGGCCGTCGGCCAGCAGTGGTGGATCATCCGCAACAACCCCACCCCGGGCTCCCTCGCCGAGCAGGAGCTCAACGAGCGCCGCGCCGCCAAGGGCCTGCCCCCGGTCGGCCAGAAGGTCACCGACTCCAAGGCGGAGCCCTCCTCCGCCCACACCCAGGCCGCCGGCGGCGGCACCGCCACGCTCAACGGCGAGCCGGTGCGCGACTCGGGCCAGCGCGTCCAGCCGCAGCGCAAGAACCGCAGGAGGAAGTGAGCATGTCCGCCGAGAACGTGAACCCGGCCGCCGAGGCCGAGGACGCCGTCGTCGAGACCACCCCGGCCCCCGACGCCCCGCAGGCCCCCGCGGCCGAGGGGCGCACGGGCTCGGACGCGGCCGTGGCCGCCGGCGAGGGCGCCGAGGCCTCCGCCGCGGAGTCCGCCTCGGACGGCGTGCGCCGCCTCGAGGAGGAGGGCGACGTCGCCGCCGACTACGTCGAGGAGCTGCTGGACATCGCGGACCTGGACGGGGACATCGACATCGAGGTCCGCGACGGCCGCACCTACGTGTCCGTGGTGTCCGAGGACCACGACGAGCGCCTCAACGCCCTCGTGGGCCGCGACGGCAAGACCCTCGAGGCCCTGCAGGAGCTCGTGCGCCTGGCCGTCCTGGCCGCCACGGGGCACCGCTCCCGCCTCATCCTGGACATCTGCGGGCACCGGGAGCGCCGCGACGCCGACCTGCGCGAGACCGCCCAGGACGCCGTCGAGCGCGTGCGCGCCGGCGAGGGCCCCGTGCACCTGTCCCCCATGGGCGCGTACGAGCGCAAGATCGTGCACGACGTGGTGGCCGACGCCGGCCTCGCCTCCGCCTCGGAGGGCGAGGGCGCCCGCCGCCACGTGGTGATCTCCGCGGATGCCTGAGCAGGCCTCCCCGTACGAGCGCCGGCCTGGCCTGGACCCGAAGGAGCGCGGCGACCGCCCCGCCCCCGTGGGCCAGCCGGCGCCGCCGCTGACCGACGCCCTGCGACCGGCCGCCGTCGAGCTGTTCGGCGAGGACCTGCCCCGGGCCGAGCGCTACGTGGCGCACCTGGCGGACACCGGCATCGAGTGGGGCCTCATCGGGCCCCGCGAGGCGCCCCGCCTGTGGGAGCGCCACGTACTCAACTGCGCCGTGGTCGAGGAGCTGATCCCCGAGGGCGCCCTCGTGGCGGACGTCGGCTCCGGCGCCGGGCTGCCCGGCCTCTGCCTCGCCCTGGCCCGCCCGGACTGCCGATTCCTGCTGATCGAGCCCCTCGAACGGCGCGTGGAGTGGCTGGACATGGTGGTCGAGGACCTGGGGCTGGAGAACGTGGACGTGATCCGCGGCCGCGCCGAGCAGGTCTCCGGGAACCTCGACGTCGACGTCGTCACCGCTCGCGCCGTGTCCGCGCTGAAGACCCTCGTGCCGCTGACCATGCCGATGCTGCAGGGCGACGGCCGGCTGCTGGCGATCAAGGGCCGCGCGGCGGCCGACGAGATCGCCGCCGCCCGCAAGGTCCTGCGCAAGTATGGTGGAGACGAGCCCGAGATCCTCACGGTGGGCGAGGGCCTGCTGCCCGAGACCACCACCGTCGTGCGCGTCAGCGCGCGCCCCCGCTGACCCCTCCCCCACCGGGACGTCGGCGGGGCCCGACGGCGAGGGATCCGCACACCCCTGACCAGAGAGGTACAGCCGCATGGCCCAGGAGCAGGAGAGCCGGGGCGGGGCCTGGAGGGCCCTGCGCCAGAAGTGGTCCGGCCGGTCCGCCGAGAAGGGCGCCGGCGAGGCCGAGGAGTCCTCGCGGCTCAAGGCGCGCCGCCTGGCGCGTCCGGAGCGCACCCGCGTGTTCACCACGTCCAACCAGAAGGGCGGCGTCGGCAAGACGACGACGACCGTCAACCTGGCCGCGGCCCTCGCCCGGGCCGGGATGCGGGTGATGGTGATCGACATCGACCCGCAGGGCAACGCGTCCACCGCGCTGAACATCCCCCACACCGGCGACGTCGCCTCCGTGTACGACGTGCTGCTGGGCGAGATGGAGATGCACGACGTGGTGCAGGACGCCCCGGACGTGGACGGCCTGCAGGTGGTGCCCGCGACCATCGACCTGGCCGGCGCCGAGATCGAGCTGGTCTCCCTCGTGGCCCGCGAGCAGCGTCTCTCCCGCGCCCTCGAGGCGTACACCGCCTGGCGCGAGGAGAACGGCCAGGAGCGGCTGGACTACGTGTTCATCGACTGCCCGCCGTCCCTGGGCCTGCTGACCGTGAACGCGTTCGTGGCGGCCGAGGAGGTGCTCATCCCCATCCAGGCCGAGTACTACGCCCTCGAGGGCCTCTCGCAGCTGCTCAAGAACGTGCAGATGATCCAGAAGCACCTCAACCCCAAGCTGCAGGTGAGCACGATCCTGCTCACCATGTTCGACGCGCGGACCAATCTCGCCGTCCAGGTGGCGGAGGAGGTGCGCGCGCACTTCCCCGAGCAGCTGCTGGGCACCGCGATCCCCCGCAATGTGCGCATCTCCGAGGCGCCGAGCTACCAGCAGACCGTGCTCACCTACGACCCGACCTCCGCCGGCGCGGTGGCCTACCGCGAGGCGGCCGCCGAGATCGCCGGCCGCGGCGCCCCGGCCGCGAAGGGCTGAGGACCGGCACACGCCGCCTGAGGCGGCCACTGCGCACGAGCACGACGACGGAGCCCGTCGGTGGGAGCGATCCCGCCGGCGGGCTCTGTGCGTGGGTGTGGTGGCTGTGGGCGGGCGTGGGGGCGCTGAGTGTGTGGGCCGTTGTGGACCCCACCGAGGACGGTCACCCGCCCTGCTGTGGACATCCATGCCGAAGAGCAAGCGATTCGCCTTGATGCGTGCCCATACGCATGTTTCACGTGAAACGCGACGCGGCGCTGAGACCCCACGCCCGACGAGGCCAGGCTGCGAGCGGACATGGTGGTGACGCTGACGACGGATGGCCTCCGTCGTCGTTGCCGGATGACCGCGGACAGCATGCACGGGCCAGTGATCATGAGTGGGGCCGTCGGGCCGTCGACGCCGCCGGTTGGCGGCCGAGCGGTCTGAGCGACGCCCCGTCCCCGTGCCTGAAGCGGGCGGGGAGGGCGGGCGTACGCTGCGTGCCAGCCATCGGTCCGGCACCCCGTGGGTCGGGCACGAGCAGGACAGCCGCGCTGACCGATCCCTCCTCGACCACTCCCCCGCCCACGACTCTCCCCGCCGACCGAACCGGGTGTGCGCGGCGCAGCGAGGGCGGCCGGCGTAGATACGGTCCGCCACTCCCCCGGCCCCGCGCCCGGTCCCTCTCCACCGCGCCTGAGCCAGTCACGGGAGAGTGCAAGTATGGGTCTGTGGACAATGCGCCTGCAGTGGTGTGGATGAATCTTGAGGCTCATACGGGCCCCCGGCCGACCACGTCAGCGAGCTGTGCGCTCCAATGTATACACAAAACCCGTATCACTGGGATTCCGGGACTGACGAGCTCCGATCCCCATGACATCGAGCTGTTGGTATGTGGACAACCTCTGTGGACAACATGGGTGGTGGAGGCTGACTCTCGGGTCGGTCTCTGTGAAAAGCGAAGGGCTGGCGGAGTGACATGGTGCTTCGGAGACCGCGACCCGGGGACTCGACCCGCCAGTCCACTGAGCCACTGCGTCGTTCAGCGTCAGCCTGCCGGGCCCCTCCCCCGCCCCTGCGCCGCCCCGCAGCGCCTGCATGCCTCCCCTTCGTCCCGTTGCGGGTCGAGTCCGGGACAGGGGTGGGGCCAGCCGTCGAGTTCTTGGCCTCCGATGCCTCCTCCCCTTCAATCCCCGGAACCGCATCGGACGAACGTCGCGTCTGAGCGCCGGCTCGCCGATATGGCCATGACCAAGGACCCCTGTTTCACGTGAAACGACGGCCTGGGGTGCGGAACGCGTTGGGCCGGAGGTGGTTCTGGTGTCACCTTCAGCGCCACTTGCCGCGTGCAGCAGGTCACCATCGGCGACGGGTGCGCGCGTGGAACCGGGTGTTCGACGCGATTCGTGAGAACACGCTGAAAGTGGTATCTGTTGAGGCTCGAGTCAAGACAACTCGCCATGAGGGAGATCATCTCCTCGAAGAAGAGCGTGGCGACGCCGACTATTCGGCCCCTTGGGTCGGTTTTCCGCATCCACGTCCCCACCGGCAGTGTGAACGGCGTCGCCGATCACACCGCCGCAATGTACTCTCCCACGACCGTTGGTGACTACTCCCAGCCGTCATGGAACCCGGCATCGTTTCACGTGAAACATGCCGCGGACTGGTTTGGTCGAGACCCTGCAACCCGTCAAATGATGGACCTTCGGGTGCCTGACTACTTTCACGTGGCGTGGAGGATCTCTACCTCGGAGCTAGGACGATCTCGCCTGGGGCCGAGGGTGGGGTTCTCCGCACAAGCCGTCCATCCACCCCGCAGCACACAAAAGACTGCCGTCCGGGTTGTTTCACGTGAAACAGGTGCGTTGGCACTGGGCGTTCACGAACACACTGGGATTGATCCGAACGCACCCGTTGTACCGGAAGAACCGGAAGAACCGGAAGAACCGGAAGAGCCTGACGCGCCACGGGCCACGCGCCAAAGTGCCCGCTGTGTCGTCTATACACTGCTCGGTTTAACTCGGCTCGCTCTGAGCACCCCCACGATCACTCAAGGGAGCACCTCTGCCACATCCCTCGTCCATGTTTCACGTGAAACGCGCACCTGCTTCAGCACTCGGCACCACCTTGTCGGTTCGACGGGACATGAGCGTGGAATCCCCATTGGAGGGGAGGGCGGGGACACGGGCGTGCTGCCGCACCGTGCCATAGGTGAGATCTGAACCCGGTAAGGCAGCTCGAATGTTGAGGCCTGGGCATCACCGTTCGGGTCTTCTCGTCCCCCGGCTGCCGGCGGTCCCGGGGCGGAACGGCGGGGGAGGGGAATGTCCGCGATTCGGCTGGCACTACAGCCACCATGCAAGAGAATCTCGGGACAAAACGAAGGATCTAGTGATATGAGTGGGAATCCAAGGTATAGCGGCGACGTCCCGGCGCGTGGAGAAAGCGGCAGGCGGTTCCGTTTCACGTGAAACATCAGACAACGGCCGGCCCGGGCACAGGGGACCGTGGACACTGAACACGATCGCCGTGAGTCGCGGCCGGAGGAGACGCAGCGTCTCAGTGGCTTCATTGCCTCACGGGATGAAGTTGTCGGCGGGTTGAGCAAGGCGAACGGAGAACACCGTTTCACGTGAAACACAACCCACCGTCTCACCGCCACGAGCCAGGGAACTCGAGGCCGCGCAGACACCCTCCACGGCCTAGACTAAAGGCCGACCCATCACAGCAGGAGGACCCTTTGAAGACGAGCCGTCGAGGAGGCCTGGGCCGAGGCCTCGGCGCCCTGATCCAGAGCACCGCCGAACCCGTTGACGAGGCCCCGCAGGAGGCCGACGCCACGGCCGAGGACGCCACCGCTCCGACCGCGGCTCCCGCGGAGAAGAAGGCGGCAACGTCCTCTGCGCGACGCTCGTCCAAGGAGACCTCCGACGCGAAGGCTCCCGCGGCGCGTGCTGCGTCCGCATCCAAGACAAACGGAGGGGCGGCCGAGGAGGCCGCCGCGGACAAGAAGGCCGGGTCCGCAGGACGCGCGCCCGCGGCAGCGAAGAAGACCGCCCCCACCAAGAAGACAATCTCCTCCACTGGAGAAGCCAAGGCGAACTCCGCGGCAGCCCCGGCCGCGGCCCGCAAGACGCCCACCCGGGCGGCGCAGCGGCCGGTCGACGTCTTCTTCTCCCCGGATCCGGAGGACGCGCCCGCCGCCCGCCGCGGCACCAAGGCGCGTCCGGCCATGCCCACGGTGAAGGCGCCGACCAAGCGTGAGGCGGCGTCGTCGTCGGGGGAGGAGGCCGCCGCCGGCGCGCCCACCGCGGCCGAGGGCACCGTCTCCACGGACATCGCCGTCCTTCGGGAGATCCCGGTCGGGGACATCCACCCGAACCCCCGTCAGCCCCGCGAGGTGTTCGACGAGGAGCACATGGCGGAGCTCGTCACCTCGATCCGCGAGGTCGGCATCCTGCAGCCGATCGTCGTGCGCGAGGTGGACGGGCCCACCCCGTACGAGCTGATCATGGGCGAGCGCCGCTGGCGCGCCACCCAGAAGGCCGGGCTCGACGCGATCCCCGCGATCGTCCGCCAGACGCCGGACCAGGACCTTTTGCGCGACGCCCTGCTGGAGAACCTGCACCGCTCCCAGCTCAACGCCCTCGAAGAGGCGGCGGCCTACCAGCAGCTCATGGAGGACTTCTCCTGCACGCAGGAGGAGCTCGCCGAGCGCATCGGCCGCTCCCGCCCGCAGATCTCCAACACCCTGCGCCTGCTCAAGCTGCCGCCGCTCGTGCAGCGCCGCGTGGCCGCCGGCACCCTGTCCGCGGGGCACGCCCGCGCCCTGCTCGGCCTCACCGACCCCTCGGACATGGAGCGCCTGGCCCAGCGGATCCAGTCGGAGGGCTTGTCCGTGCGCGCCACGGAGGAGGCCGTCGCGCAGCTGCAGGGCGGGCTGCGTCCGGGCCGCACCCCGCGGCGCACGGCCGACGACGTCCGTCACGAGCGCCTGGACCACTACGCCACCGCGCTCACCAGCCGCCTCGACACCTCGGTGAAGATCACCCTGGGCGCCCGCAAGGGCCGCATCGCGATCGACTTCACCACCGTGGAGGACCTGAACCGCATCATGGACGTGATCCAGGGGGAGAAGGGCGGCCGGGGCGCCGCGTCCTGACCCCCATCCGCCCCTGGTCGGACGAAGGCCCCGGCCCCCGCAGTGAGCGGGTGCCGGGGCCTTCGCGTGGGGAGGGGTCTCAGCCGAGGAGGGCGGAGAACTCCTTCTCCAGGGCCGCCTTGGGCTTGGCGCCCACGGACTCGGCGACCTTCTCGCCGCCCTGGAAGCCCAGCACGAGGGGGATCGAGGTGACGCCGAAGCGGGCGGCGGTGGCCGGGTTCTCGTCCACGTTGAGCTTGGCGATCACGGCCTTGCCCTCGTGCTCCACGGCCATCTCGTCGAGGACCGGGCCCAGCATGCGGCAGGGACCGCACCACTCGGCCCAGAAGTCCACGAGGACGGGCAGCTCGGACTGGAGGACCTTCTGGTCGAAGTCGGCGTCGGTGACGTTGATGGTGCTCATGGCAACCTCCTTGGTGGGAATACGGGTCTGACCTGGGCGTTCATGGTTGTCGGCAACTTCACTCATGACGGGGTGTCAGGAGCGAAGCCGCAGTGGGTCATGCCGGGTTGGCGTCGGAGTCCGGCCCGGCGGGGGCGGCCTCCTCCACGTCGGCCACGGTCGCGAGGTAGTGCTCCACGTCCTGCGCGGCCACGCAGCCGGAGCCGGCGGCGGTGATGGCCTGGCGGTAGGTGTGGTCCGTGACGTCGCCGGCCGCGAACACGCCCGGCAGGGAGGTGCGCGAGGAGGGGTGCTCGATGCGGATGGTGCCATGCTCGGTGAGCTCCAGCTGGCCCTGCACCAGGTCGGTGCGCGGGTCCTGGCCGATTGCCACGAACAGGCCGGTGACGTCCAGGGTGGACTCCTCGCCGGTCTGCGTGTCCCGCAGGCGCAGGGTCTGGACCTTGTCCCCGCCGATGACCTCGGCGACCTCCGTGTTCCAGCGGAACTCGATCTTCTCGTTCTCCAGGGCGCGGCGGGCCATCACCTTGGAGGCACGCAGTTCGTCCTTGCGGACCAGGACGGTCACCTTGGAGGCGAACTTGGTGAGGAACAGGGCCTCCTCCATGGCGGAGTCGCCGCCGCCGACCACGGCGATCTCCTGCTCGCGGAAGAAGAAGCCGTCGCACGTGGCGCACCAGCTGACGCCGTGGCCGGAGAGGCGCTCCTCGCCCTCCACGCCGAGCTTCCGGTAGGCGGAGCCGGTGGTGAGGATGACGGCGTGGGCGCGCAGCTCGGTGCCGTCGCCCAGGGTGAGCACCTTCGGGGAGGCGGTCAGGTCGGCCTTCACCACGTCCTCGTAGAGCACCTCGGTGTCGAAGCGGCGGGCCTGAGCCTCGAGGTTCGCCATGAGCTCCGGGCCCTGGATGCCCTCCGGGAAGCCGGGGAAGTTCTCGACCTCGGTGGTGTTCATCAGCTCGCCGCCGGCGGTCACGGAGCCGGCCACCAGCACGGGCTGCAGGTGCGCGCGGGCGGTGTAGATCGCGGCGGTGTAGCCGGCGGGGCCGGAGCCGACGATCACGACGTTGTGGACGCTCTGGTCCTGGGCGGTGGGGGCCACGGGTTCCTCCAGGGGATCGGGGTGGTGGGCGCTCGTCCGGGTCAACGGCGCGGGCACGGGCGGGTATTCCGTGGGGCGTGCCCACGGGGCGGCACGGCACGACGGCGGCCGGCGGGTCCGGCGCGCCGTCGTGCGTGCGCGGGGGTCAGCGGACGCCGATCTCCCCGAGGCGCAGGCCGAAGGGCAGGTCGGGGGTGGTGCCGTCGAGGCGGGGCAGGGAGGTGAGGCTGACGATCACGTACTCGGCCTCGGCCTCCGCGCCGTCGAAGGGCACCGGGACGGTGACGGAGTCCTGGTCGAAGGTGCCGTTGCCGATCTCCCTCGCGTTCTCACCCTCCGGGGAGTCGGCGATGTAGGCGAACCAGGCGCCGCCGGTGGCGCCCGTGCTCTGCAGGGTCACCGCGTTCACCTCGGCGCGGTCCTCGAGCTCCACTACGAGGTTCATGCTCTCCACGTAGCCGCCGAAGTTGGGGCGGGCGTAGGCGAACGTGCGCCACGCGGTGGAGGGGTCGCCGTCGATGAGGTTGGGCAGCTCGCCGTCGTGCTCGGACTCGTGCGCGGGCAGGTCCGGGACCATGCGCAGGGCGCGGGCCGGCTGCGGGGCCGCGGCGGCGGTCTCGGATTCCGTGGGGGAGGCCGAGGTGCTCGCGGCGGGGGAGGGCTCGGTGGGGGAGGCCTCGTCGGACTGCGTGGGGGCGGCAGGCGTCGGGTCCGTGCCCTCGACGGTCTCGGTGGGGGAGGCGGGAGGGGCGGCCTGCTCGGTGGGGGCGCCGCGCAGGTTCTGGGCCAGCAGCACGCCGCCGAGGACGAGGGCGCCCACCAGCACGGCGAGCAGCAGCAGGGCCAGCGGCCATCCGCCGCGGCGGGACCCGCCCTGGTCCGGGTCGACGGGGGCGCCGCCGTCGCCGTCCGCGGGGGACGTGCCCGCGGCGGTCGCCTCGGGGG
>NZ_JANQCJ010000075.1:0-11550 GCF_024723355.1 Micrococcus sp. HG099
GTCGAGGGCGGCGAAGGGCACGACCGGCCGGTCGTCCGGCTCGTCCACCCCGGGCGCCGCCTCGGTCTCGTGCGCGGGGCCCACGGATGCGGCCGTGCCGGGGGACGGCGCCGTGGGGGCGGGGTCGGCGCACCCGGTCTGGGCGAGCAGCCCCGCGGCGAGCAGGCCGAGGAGGACGGCGGGCGGCCGGGACCGCCCGCCCGGATGCGGAGACCGGCCGCACGGCCGCCGCGCCCGGGGAGTCCGAGCGTCGGCGGCCGTGCGGCCGGTCCCCGGCGAGATCACGCCTGCGGCTGCCCGGCGGCCTCGTCGCTCTTCTCGCCCTCGGCCTTCTTCGGCTCGGGCTTGGCGTCGACGCCGGCCTCCTTGCGCTGCTGCGCGGTGATGGGCGCGGGCGCGGCGGTGAGCGGGTCGAAGCCGCCGCCGGTCTTCGGGAAGGCGATGACCTCGCGGATGGACTCGGTCCCGGCGAGCAGCGCCACCACGCGGTCCCAGCCGAAGGCGATGCCGCCGTGCGGCGGGGCGCCGTACTTGAAGCCCTCGAGCAGGAAGCCGAACTTCTCCTGGGCGTCCTCCTGGGACAGGCCCATCACGGAGAACACGCGCTCCTGCGTGTCCTGGCGGTGGATGCGGATGGAGCCGCCGCCGATCTCGTTGCCGTTGCACACGATGTCGTAGGCGTAGGCCAGCGCGGAGCCCGGGTCGGTGTCGAAGGTGTCCGCGAACTCCGGCTTGGGGGACGTGAAGGCGTGGTGCACGGCGGTCCAGGCGCCGGAGCCCACGGCCACGTCGCCGGAGGCCACGGCGTCCGCGGCCGGCTCGAACATGGGGGCGTCGACGATCCACACGAACGCCCAGTCGGCGTCCTTGGCCTCGATGCCGTTCCCGGCGTCCGTGAACAGCTCGCAGCGGCGGCCGATCTCCACGCGGGCGGCGCCCAGCAGGGCGCGGGACTCCTTGGGCTTGCCGGCGGCGAAGAACACGCAGTCGCCCGGGTTCGCGCCGACGGCGGCGGCCAGGCCGGCCTTCTCCTCGTCCGAGATGTTCTTGGACACGGGGCCGGTGAGCGAGCCGTCCTCCTGGATGAGCACGTAGGCCAGGCCCTTGGCGCCGCGCTGCTTGGCCCACTCCTGCCAGGCGTCCAGGGTGCGGCGGGCCTGGGAGGCGCCGCCGGGCATCACGACGGCGCCCACGTACTCGTTCTGGAACACGCGGAAGGGGGTGTCCTTGAAGTACTCGGTGAGGTCCGTCAGCTCGAGGCCGAAGCGCAGGTCCGGCTTGTCCGAGCCGTACTTCTCCATGGCCTCGGCGTAGGTCATGCGGCGGATGGGGGTGGGCACGTCCACGCCCACGAGCGCCCACACGGCCTTGACGATCTTCTCGCCGAGGGCGATCACGTCGTCCTGCTCCACGAAGGAGGCCTCGATGTCCAGCTGGGTGAACTCGGGCTGGCGGTCGGCGCGGAAGTCCTCGTCACGGTAGCAGCGGGCGATCTGGTAGTACTTCTCGATCCCGCCGACCTGCAGGAGCTGCTTGAACAGCTGCGGGGACTGGGGCAGCGCGTACCAGGAGCCGGGGGCCAGGCGGGCCGGGACGAGGAAGTCGCGGGCGCCCTCGGGGGTGGAGCGGGTGAGCGTGGGGGTCTCCACCTCGGTGAAGCCCTCGCCGTGCAGCATCTCGCGGGCGGTGCGGTTGACCTCGGAGCGCAGCCGCATGATGCGGGAGGGCTCGGGGCGGCGCAGGTCCAGGTAGCGGTGGCGCAGGCGCGCCTCCTCGCCGACCTCCACGTGCTCGTCCACCTGGAACGGCAGGGCGGCCGCGGTGTTCAGCACGGTGACGGTCTCGGCGATCAGCTCGATCTCGCCGGAGGGCAGGTTCGGGTTCTCGTTGCCCTCGGGTCGGCGCTCGACGACGCCGCTCACCTGCAGCACCCACTCGTTGCGCAGCGGATCGAAGTCGGCCTCGTCGCGCACCACGACCTGGGCGAAGCCCGACGCGTCCCGCAGGTCCACGAAGGCCACGCCGCCGTGATCGCGACGCCGCGCCACCCACCCGGTGACGGTGACGGTCTGGCCGATGAGCGAGGCGTTGAGCTCGCCGAGCTGGTGTGTGCGCAGCACGAAGGCGTCCTCTCCGTCCGGGGATCGCCCGGACGAGATCGTGGGGTTCATGTCGGATTCGGCCCGATGTGATACCCATGCGGGGATGGGCGCGGACCGTCGTGGGCGAGTCTACTCACTCACGGTCCCCCGCCCCGGCCCCGGGCGGCTCCGGCCGCGCGCGAGAGACGCGTCGGCGGCCCGCCCCACGCCCCCGACGAGGAGACCCCGTGCTGCAGCGCCGCCTGACCCTGACCCACGCCGTCGTGATCGGCCTGGGCTCGATGATCGGCGCGGGCGTGTTCACCGCGATCGGCCTGGCCGCCGCCCTGACCGGCGGGCACCCCGGCCTGCTCTACGCCGCCCTCGCCCTGGCCCTGCTCACCGCCCTGTGCAATGCGCTGTCCACGGCGCAGCTGGCCACGGTCCACCCCGAGTCCGGCGGCGCCTACGTGTACGGGCGGCGGCAGCTGCACCCGCTCGCCGGCTTCGTGGCCGGCTGGGGCTTCGTCACCGGCAAGACGGCCTCGGTGGCCGCCATGGCGGCCACGATCGGCCTGTACCTGTTCCCCGACGACGCCGCGGCGGCCCGGCTCACCGGTGTGGCCGCCGTCGTGGTGCTCACGGCCTTGGCCATGGCGGGCGTGACCCGCACGGCGCAGGCCACGATGGCGATCCTCGTGCCGGTGGCGGCCGTGCTCGCGCTGGCGATCGGCGCCGGGCTGGCGCTGGGCGCGCCGTCCGAGGCGGACGCGTTCGCCGGCGTCGCGGACTCCCCCGTGACCGGGGTGCTGATGGGCGCGGGCATCCTGTTCTTCGCGTTCGCCGGCTACGCGCGCGTGGCCACGATGGGCGAGGAGGTCATCGACCCCCGCCGCAGCATCCCCCGGGCCATCCTGATCGCCCTCGGCCTGACCGCCGGCCTCTACGTGCTGCTGACGGCGGCGCTGCTCGCCGGGCTCGGCCCCACCGGCCTGGCCCTGTCCCCCGCGCCCGTGCGCGAGCTGCTCGAGACCACGCTCGGGACCGCCTGGGGCTGGGCGGCCGTCGCCGGCGCCGCGCTGGCCGCCGCGGGCGCGGCGCTGAACCTGCTCACGGGGATCTCCCGCACCGCGCTGGCCATGGCCCGCGAGTCGGACCTGCCCCGGCCCCTGGCCCGGGTCAACGCGCGCACGGGCACCCCGTGGGTCGGTCAGCTCACAATCGCCGTGGCGGTGATCCTGCTGCTGCTCACCACGGACATCCTCACGGTGGTGGGGTTCAGCTCGTTCGGCGTGCTCGTCTACTACGCCGTGGCGAACCTGGCCGCCGCCACCCTGCGCGGCGGCGAGGACGGCCGGGATCCGGCGCTCCTCCGCCCCCTCCGCGTGCCGCGCGCGGTCAACGTGCTCGGGCTGGTGCTGTGCGCCGTCCTCGCGGCCACGCTGCCGCCGATGGCCGTGGTCGCCATGCTGGCCGTGTTCCTCGTGGGCGTGGGCGGGCGCGCGTTCGTGCTCGCCGGACGCGGACGGCCCGGCCGCTGACCGGCGGGCGGCCGCTACCGTGGGAGCCATGACTTCGCGCCCCGCACGGCCCCGCGCCGCACGAGCCGGCCGACGCCGGCCGGCGTGGCGCCGTCGCCCCCTGATGTCCCGGGCCATGGACTCGGACGACGCCCGCCTGTGGCTCTCCTCGGGGGCTGCCATGGTCCTGACGCTGCCGGTCGCCCTCCTGGCCTTGGTGGTGGCCACCCTGGCCACACTTCTGCTCACGGCCTGAGCCGCGGCGCCCGGCCCCACGACGTCCCCGGGCTCAGCCCTCGGTGGACTCCGTGCGGGTCACCTGCGGCAGCAGGTCCTCGGCCGGCGGGGTCCAGTCGGCGGGGTCCGCCGGGTGCTGCTCACCCGAGCGGATGTCCTTGACCTCGTGAACGCGCGCGCCGGCGTCGTCGCGGCCCAGGAACCACACGAACGGGATGCCCCGGCGGTCCGCGTACTTGATCTGCTTGCCGAACTTCTCCGCGGACACCGCCACCTCGGCGGGGATGCCGCGCTCGCGCAGCAGCGCCGCGACGTCCTGGGCCTCGGACCAGTCCTCGTCCGCGGTGAGGGCCACGTACACCGCTGTGGGCACGGACCGGGACGCCTGCGCCATCTCCTGGGAGAGCATGCGCATCACGAGGCGGGTCACGCCGATGGACAGGCCCACGCCCGGGAACACGCGGTTGCCCTTGGAGGCCAGCGCGTCGTAGCGGCCGCCGGAGCAGATGGAGCCGAGCTGCTCGTGGCCCACCAGCACGGTCTCGTAGACGGTGCCGGTGTAGTAGTCGAGGCCGCGGGCGATGGACAGGTCCGCCACGGCGCGCCCGGGGGCGCGGCGGTGCAGGGTCTCGACGACGTCGGCCAGCTCGGCCAGGCCCTCCTCCAGGAGCGGGTCCGACACGCCGAGGGCGCGCACCTGCTCGACGAAGGAGACGTCCTCGGTGCGGATCGCGGCGAGCGCCAGGGCCTGCCGGGCCTGCTCGGGGCTCGCGCCGACCTCCTCCTGGAGCAGGCGGGCCACCTCGTCGGCGCCGATCTTCTCGAGCTTGTCAATGCTGCGCAGGACGCCGGCGGCGTCGGTCAGGCCGATGCCCCGGTAGAAGCCCTCGGCGAGCTTGCGGTTGTTCACGCGGATGAGGAATTCGCCGATCGGCAGGGCACCGAGCGCCTCGGCCATCACGAGCGCGACGTCGGCGTCGTGGCGGGGCGAGAGCTCGCCGTCGCCGACCACGTCGATGTCCGCCTGCGTGAACTCGCGGGCGCGGCCCTCCTGCGGGCGCTCACCGCGCCAGACCTTCTGCATCTGGTAGCGGCGGAACGGGAAGGCCAGGTGGCCGGCGTTCTCCACCACGTAGCGGGCGAAGGGCACAGTCAGGTCGAAGTGCAGGGCGAGCCGCTTGGGGTCGGCGGGGTCCTTGGCCTCGCGGCGGCCGGCGGCCACCTCCTCGTCCTCGGCCAGGCGGGAGACCGCGTAGACCTCCTTGTCCACCTCGCCCTTGCGCAGCAGCTGGCCCAGGGTCTCGACGGCGCGCGTCTCGATGCCCGCGAACCCGTGCAGCTCGAACGTCCGTCGCAGCGTGTCGAGCACGTGCTGCTCCACGAGGCGCTCGGCGGGCAGCCACTCGTGGAAACCGGACAGGGAGGCCTTGCGGGACATGAGGATCCTTCGAGACGACGACGGCGGCGGGGTGCGCCCACACGGTCCCCCGGCGGCGCATCGGCTCATTCTAGGCGCGGGCGCGCGGCCGCCCGGTACGCTGGCCCTGTTCGTGTCCATCCCGACCGGCCGCATCGACCCTCGACCGCGCGCCGGCGCAGTCAGGGAGAGTTCCAGCGGTGACCAACCACATGCAGCCCGACGACCAGCAGTCCCCCGCCCCCGAGGTCGAGACGTCCCAGGACGCCGCCCCGGAGACCGTGCCCGCCGAGGCGACGCCCCTCCCCGAGGTCGCGCCCGACGCCTCCGAGCACGGCGAGGACGCCCCCGCGGCCGAGACCGAGGCCGATGCCGCCCCCGAGGCGCCCGAGTCCGCTCAGCCCGAGGCCGAGGCCCAGGACGCCCAGCCCGCCCCCGAGCAGGCCGAGCATGAGCAGGCCGAGCAGGAGGAGCAGGCCGCGACCGAGCCGGCGGCCCCCGAGGCCACCGACGCGCAGGACGCCCAGGCTCAGCCGGAGGCCGAGGCCGCCAAGCCGGCCGCGCCGTCCCCGGCCGCCATGAAGAAGGCCTCCCCGGGCGCCGTGCGCCCCGCCGCGGGCGCCGCCAAGCCGGCCGCCGTCGTCGCGCCCACGGTCCCGCCCACCCCGCTGGAGGAGGCCTCGAAGTTCGCCCGCGTGAGCGAGGACGGCCACGTCACGCTGCTGGACGGCGACGAGGAGCACGCCGTCGGCCAGGTGCCGGACGCCAGCTCCGAGGACGCGCTGGCCTACTTCGTGCGCAAGTACGACGACGTCCGCGCCCAGATGGCCCTGTTCGAGCAGCGCATCGCCGCAGGCGCGCCCTCGAGCGAGCTCGGCAAGGCCCTCGGCCAGATGACCTCCGCCGTGAACGAGCGCCACATGGTCGGCGACATGGACGCCCTGCGCACCCGCCTGGCCGCCCTCGAGACCCTCCTGGGCGACTACCGCGGCGCCGAGCAGGAGGCCCGACAGGCCGCCCAGGCGCAGCAGCTGGCCACCCGCGAGGCCATCGTGGCCGAGGCCGAGGAGTTCGCCGCCACCCCGGCCGAGCGCATGCCGTGGAAGACCGCCTCCACCCGCATGACCGCCCTGTTCGAGGAGTGGAAGGCCGCCCAGAAGGCCGGCCCGCGCCTGTCCAAGTCCGTCGAGGACGGCCTGTGGAAGCGCTTCCGCGGCGCCCGCACCGCCTTCGACAAGACCCGCCGCGCCCACTTCTCCCAGCTCGACGCCAAGTCGGCCGAGGCCAAGCAGGTCAAGGAGCGCCTCATCGCCCGCGCCGAGGAGCTCTCCTCCTCGACCGACTGGGGCGTGACCGCCGGCAAGTACCGCGACCTCATGGACGAGTGGAAGCGCGCCCCGCGGGCGTCCCGCAAGGAGGACGACGCCCTCTGGGCCCGCTTCCGCGCCGCCCAGGACGTCTTCTTCGACGCCCGCAAGGCCGTGAACCAGGAGATCGACCGCGAGTACGGCGCCAACCTCAAGGTGAAGGAGCAGATCCTCGCCGACGGCAGGAAGCTGCTGCCGTTCAAGGACGTCAAGGCCGGCCGTCGCGCCCTCAACGAGCTGCGCGGCCGCTGGGAGGACGCCGGCCGTGTGCCGCGCGGGGACGTCCGCCGCATGGAGGAGGGCTTCCGCTCGCTCGAGGACGCCCTCAAGCAGGCGGAGAACGAGCACTGGCGTCGCACCGACCCCGAGACCAAGGCCCGCACCAGCTCGGCCCTGACCCAGCTCGAGGAGACCATCGCCGGCCTCGAGGCCGACCTGGCCAAGGCCCAGGCCTCGGGCGATGAGCGCGCGGTGAAGAAGGCCCAGGAGGCCCTCGACGCCCGCCTGCAGTGGAAGCAGGCCCTCGAGGCCTCCGCCTCCGAGCTCAGCTGACCGTCGCTCAGCCGACCGGCGCCCGGCTGACGAGCGCCCCGCCGGCCTGAGCCGGCCGACCCGGCCCCCGCGGCCCGCCTGTCCACAGGCGGACCCGGGGGCCGCGTCGTCTCTGCCAGACTCCCCCGCATGGAAGGACTGATCCTGGCGGGAGAGCCGTTCACCCCGGCCGAGCTGCAGGCCCTGGGGTCCCGCGGGGCCGTGGTGCCCCTGGTGCCGGGGGTGTGGGCCCGGCCGGAGGCGGCGCGGCGGCCCGGGGTGCGGGCCGAGGCGCTGTGGATGCTCGGCGGCCCGGTGCTGGCGGGCGGGTGGACGGCGATCGGCTCCTCCGCCGCGTGGGTGCTCACCGGCGGCGCCGTGCCCGAGCGCCTGCACGCGGCGGTCCCCCACTTCCACCGCCTGCCCGCCGGGGGCTCGCCGCTGCCCTGGACGCTCACCCAGTCGGACGTGGCGGCCGGTCCGGACGGGCGGGCCCCGGCGGAGGAGGACGTGCTCCGGATCGGGCCGCTGCGGGTCACCACCCCGGAGCGCACCGTGGAGGACCTGCTGCTCAGCCCCGACCCGGACGCGGCGCGCACGGCGGCCGCCGTGATCGCGGCGCACGGGGCGGCGGGGCTGCGCGAGCGGCTGGCCCGGCACAGCCGACGCTCGGGCGTGGTGGCCGCCCGGCGCCGGCTCGACGTCCTGCTCGCGGCGCTCGAGGCGGCCGGCTGAACCGGACGCGCGGCGGGCTCAGGTGCGGTGCACGTCGAACACGCCGTCGATCCGGCGCACCGCCGCGATCACGTGCCCCAGGAAGCGGGGGTCGCCCATCTCGAACACGAACCGGCTCATGGCCACGCGGTCGCGCGTGGTGTTCACGGAGGCCGAGAGGATGTTCACGTGGTTCTCGGAGAGCACTCGGGTGACGTCCGAGAGCAGGGACTTGCGGTCCAGCGCCTCCACCTGGATCTCCACGAGGTACACGGTGTCCCGCGACGGCGCCCAGCTCACCGGCGTGCGCCGCTCGGGCTCCTGCTCGAGCAGCGTGGCGAGGTTCGGGCAGTCGAGCCGGTGCACCGAGACGCCCGAGCCGCGGGTGACGAAGCCGTCGATGGCGTCCGGCGGCAGCGGGTTGCAGCAGCGGGCCAGCTTGGCCATGACGCCGCCGTCGCCGTCCACGAGGACGCCCGCATCGTTGGTGGCCCGGGCCGGGGTGCGGCGCGCCTGCGCCGGGAGCAGCTCGGCCAGGTCCACCTCGCCGACCGTCAGCTCGCCCTGGGGCTCCGTGCGCGCCGGCGGCGGGGGTGCCAGCCGCTCGGAGACGCGCTCCTGCACCGCCTGCGCCGAGACGTGCCCGTCGCCGAGCGCCACGAGCAGCCCGTCGAGGTCCGCGTAGCCCATGTCCGAGGCCACCTGGGCCAGCTCCTCGCCGCCGAGCACGCTCTGCACGGCCAGGCCCGCCCTGCGCAGCTGGCGGGTGAGGGACTCGCGTCCCCGCTCGGCCTGCTCGTCGCGGCGCTGGGTCGCGAAGTGGTGGCGGATCTTGGAGCGGGCCCGCGGGGAGACCACGAAGCCCAGCCAGTCGCGGCTCGGGCCCGCGTCTTCGGCGCGCGAGGTGAAGGCCTCCACCGTGTCGCCGTGGTTCAGCGGCGTGGACAGCGGCACGAGCTTGCCGTTGACCTTCGCGCCGATGGTCCGGTGGCCCACGTCCGTGTGGATCGCGTAGGCGAAGTCCACGGGGGTGGAGCCGGCCGGCAGCGAGCGGATCTCCCCCGAGGGCGTGAAGACGTACACCTCGTCCGCGCCGATCTGCGTGCGCAGCGAGTCCAGGAACTCGTCCGGGTCGCGGGTGTCCTTCTGCCAGTCCATCACGGAGCGCAGCCACGCCGGCGTGCCGGACGAGGACGAGGAGGACTCGGCCGCGGCCTGCGCCTTGTAGCGCCAGTGCGCGGCCACGCCGTACTCGGCCTGGCGGTGCATCTCGTGCGTGCGGATCTGGATCTCCACCGGGCGCCCGCCCGGGCCCATCACCGTGGTGTGCAGGGAGCGGTACATGTTGAGCTTGGGGACGGCGATGTAGTCCTTGAACCGCCCGGGCACCGGGTTCCAGCGGGCGTGGATGACGCCCAGCACGGCGTAGCAGTCCCGCACCGAGTCCACGAGCACCCGGATGCCGGTGAGGTCGTGGATCTCGTCGAAGTCCTTCCCCCGCATCACCATCTTCTGGTAGATCGAGTAGTAGTGCTTCGGCCGTCCGGTGACCTCCGCGCGGATCCGGTGCTCGCGCAGGTGGTCCTCGATCACGGTGCGCAGCGCCGCGATGTGCTTCTCCCGCTCGGGGTTGCGCTCCCCCACCAGGCGGACGATCTCCGCGTACATCTTGGGCTTGAGCGCCGCGAAGGAGAGGTCCTCGAGCTCCCACTTCACCGTGTTCATGCCGAGCCGGTGGGCCAGGGGCGCGTAGATGTCCAGGGTCTCCTGCGCCTTGCGGGCGCTGGACTCCGGGGAGACGTACCGCCAGGTGCGGGCGTTGTGCAGGCGGTCCGCGAGCTTGATGAGCAGGACGTTGACGTCCTGGGCCATGGCGATGACCATCTTGCGCACGGTCTCGGCCTGCGCGGCCGCGCCGTAGGTGACCTTGTCCAGCTTGGTCACGCCGTCCACGAGCAGGGCGACCTCGGGGCCGAAGTCGGCGCGCAGACGCTCGAGCGAGTAGTCGGTGTCCTCCACCGTGTCGTGCAGCAGGGCCGCCAGGAGCGTGGGACCGCTGACGCCGATCTCGGCGAGGATCGTGGCGACGGCCACGGGGTGGGTGATGTACGGGTCCCCCGATCGCCGCATCTGGCCCTCGTGGGCCGCGCGGGCGACCTCGAAGGCCCGGATCAGGTCCGCCAGCTCGGCCTTCGTGGCCCGCTGGCGCACCGTGCGCATCAGCGGCTCCAGCAGGGGCGAGTACTCGGTGGCGTGCCGGCCGGTCAGCCGCGCGATGCGGCCCCGGGGGCGGACGGCCGCGACGCGGGCCGGGGCGTGGGTCGGATCGTGCTCGCTCATGGCCCACGCCTTCCTCGGTGATCGCGGTCCCGGCCGCCGCGGCCGGGATGATCGGCGAGTCTACCCGCGCCGCGGCCGACCCGCCCCTGGACGACGACGGGGCCGGCCGCGCGTCGTGACGACGGGCGACCGGCCCCGGCTGCGCCGCGCCCGGGTCAGAGGTGGGCGCCGTCCTCCCAGGGGGCGACGTCGGGGTCCGTGACGGTGTCCCCGCGGTTCTCGCGGGCGGCCCGGGCCGCGGCCCGCGCGTCGTGGTCGCGCACGTCCTCGTCGCCGCGGCGCAGCAGCGCGTAGAGCGGGGCCTGGATGAACAGCGTGGACAGCGTGCCCACGATGATGCCCACGAAGATCGCCAGCGCGATGTCCCGCAGCGTGCCCGCGCCCAGCAGGCCCGCGCCGATGAACAGGATGGAGCCGACCGGCAGGATGCCCACGATCGAGGTGGTGATCGAGCGGACCAGCGTCTGGTTCACGGCCAGGTTCACGTTCTGCTCGAACGTGCGCTCGGGGTCCTCCTCCTGGCCGATCGTGTTCTCGCGGATCTTGTCGAACACCACCACGGTGTCGTAGAGCGCGTAGGACAGGATCGTCAGGAAGCCGATGATCGCGGACGGGGTGACCTCGAAGCCGGTGGCCCCGTAGATGCCGGCGGTCAGCGCCACCACGTAGAGCATGCCGATCACGGCGGCCAGCGACATCTTCCAGGTGCGGAAGTAGAACGCCATGAACAGCGTCACCAGCACCACGAAGATCACCAGGCCCAGCAGCGCCTGCTGGGACACGGCCGCGCCCCACGTCGGGCCCACGAACGTGGACGTCACCTGGTCCTGGCCGACGCCGTAGGCGTCCTGCAGGTTGGCGGCGACCTGGCGGGTCTGGGCGTCGTCGAGCTGCTCGGTCTGCACGCGCACGGTGCCCGGGGCGATGTTCGTGACGGTCGCGTGGCCGCCGGCCAGCACGTCGGTCACGGCCCGCTCGCCGGCGGCGATGTCCGTGGCGGCGGTCTGGGAGACCGTGAACTCCGAGCCGCCGCGGAACTCGATGCCGAGGTTGAAGCCGCCGCGCAGGGCGGTCAGGCCGCCGGCGAGGACGAGCAGCAGGGCGGCGAGGGCGAACCACAGCCGCCAGCGCTGGACGAACGGGTAGGAGACCCGTCCCGAATAGAGGGCGTTGCCCCAGTCGGCGAAGCGGTTCACTGGTCCTCCTCCTGGCGGCGGCGCTCAGCGCGGCGTCGCTCGGCGATGGTCATGGGCTGCGCGGGGCGCGGGCGGCGGAGCCCGCGCGTCGCGGGCCCCTCCTCGCCCGAGGCCTCGTCGGCCGGCGCCGCGCCCACGGGCACGGGC
>NZ_JANQCJ010000076.1:0-11510 GCF_024723355.1 Micrococcus sp. HG099
CGGCACGGACGTGCACCGGTGGGCGCCCGAGGGCGCGCCGCGTCCGCTGTGGCTCGGCGGCGTGCACTGGCCGGGCGAGCGCGGGGTGGCCGCCACCTCGGACGGGGACGTGGCCGCCCACGCGGCGTGCAACGCCCTGCTCTCGGCCGCCGGCCTCGGGGACCTGGGCGCCGTGTTCGGCGTGGACCGCCCCGAGATGGCGGACGCCTCCGGCACGGCCATGCTGGCCGAGGTGCTGCGCCTGCTGACGGAGGCGGGGCTCGCCGTCGGGAACGTGGCCGTGCAGGTGGTGGCGCCGCGCCCCAAGGTGGGCACGCGGCGGGCGGAGATGGAGGCGGCGCTGTCCGCGGCGCTCGGCGGCGTCCCGGTGTCCGTGTCCGCGGCCACCACGGACCGGCTCGGCTTCATCGGCCGCGGGGAGGGCCTCGTGGGGATCGCGACGGCGCTCGTGGCGCCGGCGGCCTGAACCCGGTCCGGGGCACACACTAGGCTGGCAGGGCCCGTCAGGACCCTGACCCTCCCGGAAGGACCGCGCCCCATGGCCCAGCGCTTCTACGACACCCGCACCGCGCAGATCAGGGACTTCGAGCCCCTCGTCCCCGGCGAGGCGTCGGTGTACTACTGCGGCGCCACGGTGCAGGGCATGCCGCACGTGGGCCACGTGCGCAGCGCGATCGTGTTCGACGTGCTGATCCGCTGGCTCGAGGCCACCGGGTTGCGCGTCACCTCGGTGCGCAACGTGACGGACATCGACGACAAGATCCTCGACCGCTCGGCCGCCTCCCACGAGGAGGGCTTCGAGCCCTCCGTGCTCTACCCGGCCCGCGAGCCGTGGTGGGCGCTGGCCTACCGCTTCGAGAAGGCGTTCGACGCCGCCTACCTCGCCCTCGGCGTGCGCCGCCCCACCTACGAGCCCCGCGCCACCGGGCACGTCCCCGAGATGTTCGCGCTCATCGAGCGGCTGGTCGAGCGCGGCCACGCCTACCCGGCGCAGGACGGCTCGGGGGACGTGTACTTCGACGTCCGCTCGTGGGAGCGCTACGGCGAGCTGACCCGCCAGCGGGTGGAAGACATGCAGGACGCCCCGGACGCGGACCCGCGCGGCAAGCGCGACCCCCGCGACTTCGCGCTGTGGAAGGGCGCCAAGGAGGGCGAGCCGGCGACCGCCGTGTGGACCTCCCCGTGGGGCGCCGGCCGGCCGGGCTGGCACCTCGAGTGCTCCGCCATGGCCACCAAGTACCTCGGCGCGCAGTTCGACATCCACGGCGGCGGCCTGGACCTGCGCTTCCCGCACCACGAGAACGAGCTGGCCCAGTCCGCGGCCGCCGGGGACGGCTTCGCCCGCTTCTGGCTGCACAACGGACTCGTGGCCTACGGCGGCGAGAAGATGTCCAAGTCGGTCGGCAACACGATCTCCCCCGAGGAGATGCTCGGCATGGCCCGTCCCAAGGCCGTGCGCTACTTCCTGGGCCAGGCCCACTACCGCTCCCAGCTGGACTACCGGCCGGGCGCGCTCGAGGAGGCGGAGGCCGCCGTGGAGCGCATCGAGAACTTCACTGCCCGCGCCCGCACCGCCGGGGCCGTGCCGCCCGCCGTGGACGGCGCGCTCGCGGACCGGGTGCCCGCCGCGTTCCGCGCCGCCATGGAGGACGACCTCAACGTCCCCCAGGCGCTCGCGGCCCTGCACGAGGCGGTGCGCGCCGGCAACTCCGCGCTGGCCGCGCAAAACCTGGAGTCCGCGGCCGCCCGCCTGACCGAGGTCGAGGCCATGACGGCGGTCCTCGGCCTGGACGACGTGCCGGAGGGCGACGGCGACGGGACCGGCCCGGCGGCCGACGCGCTGGACTCGCTGGTCCGCTCCCAGATCGAGGCCCGCGCCCAGGCGCGCGCCGAGAAGGACTGGGCCGCGGCGGACCGCATCCGGGACGCCCTGGCCGCGGCCGGCGTCGTGGTGGAGGACGGCGCCGACAGCGCCACGTGGCGCCTGGCGGACTGACCGGGGCGACGTCGGGAGGGGGCCCGGCATGGACGGGGCTGACGTGGCCTGGCCGGCGCCGTGGTGCGCAACGCCACGCCGGATCCGGTGGACTGGGGCGCGGTGATGCAGCCGGCCCAGACCACGCGCGCGGCGGGCCCGCTGGTCCGGGACGCCGTGCGCGGCGCGGACGCGGCCGTGCTCGCCGTGGCGCCGCTGGCCCTCACCCCGCTGCTCTCCGCGGTGCCGCTCGGCTTCGCCGGGGTGGCCGGCGTCGTCGCGCTGATCGCCTGGGGGATCGGCCGGCACGTGCGTCCCGCGGGCTGACACCTAGACTGGAGGCCGATCCGACGCGCCCGAGCGCGTCGACCCCGTCCCCGGCACGCAGGAGTCCCCGCCATGTCCACCGCACCCCGCTCCGGCGGTTCCCGCAAGCCCAAGGGCAAGAAGGGCCCCATGAAGGGCACCGGCGGCCACGGCCGCAAGGCGCTCGAGGGCAAGGGCCCCACCCCGAAGGCCGAGGACCGGGTCTACCACAAGGCCTACCGCGCCAAGCAGCTCTCCGAGCGCTCCGCGGCCAAGCGGGGCGGCCCGGTGCGCCCGTCCCGCCCGAAGCTCACGGACGAGACCGTCTCCGGCCGCAACCCCGTGGTCGAGGCGCTGCGCGCCGGCATCCCGGCCAAGGCCCTGCACGTGGCCGTCCGCATCGAGATGGACGACCGCGTCAAGGAGGCCCTGCGCCTGTGCCTGGAGCAGGGCGTGCCGGTCATGGAGAACACGAAGCCGGAGCTGGACCGCCTCTCCGGCGAGGCCATCCACCAGGGCCTCGTGCTGCAGATCCCGCCGTACGAGTACGCGGACGCCATGACGCTGGCCACGGATGCCCTCGAGAAGCACGAGAAGGGGCACCTGCGCACGCCGCCGCTGCTGATCGCCCTGGACGGCATCACGGACCCGCGCAACCTCGGCGCGATCATCCGCTCCGGCTCCGCGTTCGACGCGGACGGCGTGATCGTGCCCGAGCGCCGCTCCGTGGGCGTGACCGCCACCGCGTGGCGCACCTCGGCGGGCGCCGCGGCGCGCGTGCCCGTGGCCCAGGCCGGCAACCTCAACACCACGCTCGTGGAGCTGCACCGGGCCGGCTACTTCGTGCTGGGCCTCGACGGCGGCGGGGACGTGTCCCTGCCCGGGCTCTCCCTGGCCACGGAGCCGCTGGTGCTCGTGGTGGGCGCCGAGGGCAAGGGGCTGTCCCGCATGGTGCGGGAGCACTGCCAGCAGATCGTGTCCATCCCGATCAACTCGGACATGGAGTCGCTGAACGCGTCGATGGCCGTGGGCATCTCGCTGTACGAGATCTCCGTGCAGCGCGCCGGCGGCCGCTGAGCACGCGGGTCCCGGCGGGGCCGGCGAGACGAGTCCCGCACCGTTGTGGGTTGCCCGCGGGCATGACCCCGACTGTGCGGGACTCGTGTCTGCGCCGGGGGCGGTGAGCCGCGGCAGCGCGCGGGGACGACGGCGGCCTCGCCGGTTCACAGATGAGCAGAGTGTCCACGGTCCGGGCTTTCAGCTGACAGGATGTCCCGTGACCGCCGTCACGGCTTGCACGTGATGCGCGTCACGGCGCACAGTATGTCCACTGTGTCCGACGGCCTGCCGTCGGCGAGCGCATCCCGCCACGCACCATCAGAACGAGGTCCGTCTCATGAAGCATCGCTCCCTCACCCTCACCGCCGCCCTCGCCGTCACCGCCCTCGGCCTGACCGCGTGCGGGGACTCCGGCGACGCCGGCGCCGGCGGCGACGAGAAGTACACCGTGGGCATCAACCAGCTCGTCTCCCACCCGGCGCTCGACGGCGCCCGCGAGGGCTTCAAGGAGGCGTTCTCGGACGCCGGCCTCGAGGTGACCTTCGAGGAGCAGAACGCCCAGGGCGAGCAGGCGACCGTCACCTCGATCGCCTCGACCTTCGCGAACGACGGCGACGTGGACCTCGTGGCCGCCATCGCCACCCCCGCCGCCCAGGGCACCGCCGCCGCGGTCAAGGACAAGCCGGTCGTCTTCATGGCCGTCACCGACCCGAAGGGCGCCGAGCTCGTGGCGTCCGAGGAGGCCCCCGGCGGCAACGTCACCGGCGTCTCGGACCGCAACCCCGTGAAGGAGCAGCTGCAGCTGCTCAAGGACGTGAACCCGGACGCCAAGACCGTCGGCATCGTCTACAACTCCGGCGAGGCCAACTCCGCCGTCCAGGTGGAGCAGGCCAAGGAGGCCGGCCAGGAGCTGGGCCTCGAGATCAAGGAGGCCACGGTCACCAACTCCTCCGAGGTCCAGCAGGGCGTGCAGTCCCTCTCGGACGTGGACGGCATCTACGTGCCCACCGACAACGCGGTGGTCTCGGCCCTCGAGACCGTCGTGGGCTTCGGCGAGGAGAACGACATCCCCGTGATCTCCGCGGACATCGACTCCGTGGACCGCGGCGCCCTGGGCACCTACGGCATCGACTACAAGGCGCACGGCAAGCAGGCCGGCGAGATGGCCGTGAAGATCCTCAAGGACGGCGCGAACCCGGGCGAGATCGCCGTGGGCTTCGCCGACCCGGCCAACCTGCAGCTCGTGCTGAACCCGGCGGCAGCCGAGGCCTACGGCGTCGAGATCCCCGCCGAGCTCTCGGACGAGGCGGACCGCCTCGTCGAGGGCTGACCCCCGCACGCCCCGCCCTCCGCGGCGGCCCGGACCGCTTCGGTCCGCGGCCGCCGCGGAGCGCGTAGACGGCCCGTCGGCCCGCGCCGCGCCGTCGTCCCCCGCACTCGCACCCGCCCGAAAGGCACCCCATGCTCACCGCAGTGGAACTGGGTCTGATCTACGCCGTCGTCGCGCTCGGCGTGTACCTGACCTTCCGCATCCTCGACTTCCCCGACCTCACGGTGGACGGCTCGTTCACCACCGGCGCCGCCACGGCCGCCGTGCTCATCACCGGCGGCACGCCGGTGCCCCTGGCCATGGTGGCCGCGTTCGTGGCCGGCACCCTCGCGGGCCTGGTCACCGGCCTGCTCCACACCAAGGGCAAGATCGACGGCCTGCTGGCCGGCATTCTCACGATGATCGCGCTCTACTCGATCAACCTGCGGATCATGGACAAGGCCAACATCCCGCTGCTGGGCCAGGACACCCTGTTCTCGTGGCTGGGAGACATGGGCCTGGCCCGCAACTGGGGCTCGGTCCTGGTGCTCTTCCTGGGCGTGTTCGTGCTCAAGATGATCCTGGACTGGTTCCTGCACACGGACCTGGGCCTGTCCCTGCAGGCCACCGGCGACAACGAGGAGATGATCCGCTCCTACGGCGTCTCCACGGATCGCATGAAGATCCTCGGCCTGATGATCTCCAACGGCCTCGTGGCCCTCGGCGGCTCCCTGCTGGCCATGTACCAGGGCTTCGCGGACATCTCCATGGGCATCGGCCTCATCCTCGTGGGCCTCGCCTCGGTGATCGTGGGCCAGGCCGTCTTCGGCCAGCGCACGGTCTTCTGGGCAACCTTCGCCGTGATCGTCGGCGCCGTGCTCTACCGCCTGATCATCCAGGCGGCCCTCAACGCCGGCCTGAGCCCGAACGACATGAAGCTGATCTCCGCGGCCCTCGTCGTCATCGCGCTGCTGCTGCCCCGCTTCGGCCTCGTCAAGCGGCTCAGCCTGCGGTCGAAGTCGACGGCGGCCCCCGCGCAGGCGGAGACGCCCGCGACCGCCACGCCCGCCGCGTCCGCCGCCACCGCAGAGGAGCAGACCCGTGCTTGAGATCTCGCAGGTCTCCAAGACCTTCTTCCCCAACACCGTCAACGAGCGCCGCGCGCTCCAGGGCATCGACCTGCACCTGGCCGAGGGCGACTTCGTCACCGTGATCGGCTCGAACGGCGCCGGCAAGTCCACGATCCTGAACACGATCGCCGGCAAGCTGCTGCCGGACACGGGCACCGTGAAGGTGTCCGGCAAGGACGTGACCCGCATGGCGGACCACCGCCGCGCGGCGTGGATCGGCCGCGTGTTCCAGGACCCGACGGCGGGCACGGCCCCGAACCTGACCATCGAGGAGAACATGGCGCTGGCCTGGCGCCGTGGGCACACGCGCGGCCTGGCCCGCGGCGTCTCCCGGTCCCGGCGCGGCCTGTTCCGCGAGGAGCTCACGAAGCTCGAGCTCGGCCTCGAGGACCGCCTCACCGCGAAGGTGGGCCTGCTCTCGGGCGGCCAGCGCCAGGCCCTGAGCCTGCTCATGGCCACGTTCTCCGGCCCGAAGATCCTGCTGCTGGACGAGCACACGGCCGCGCTGGATCCCTCGCGCGCCGAGCTGGTCACCCGCCTCACCCAGCAGGTGGTGGCGGAGCACCGGCTGACCACCCTGATGGTCACGCACAACATGTCCCAGGCCCTCGAGGTGGGCAACCGGCTGATCATGATGCACGACGGCCGGATCATCCTGGAGCTGGACAAGGCGCAGAAGGCCGGGCGGACCCCGGCGGACCTGCTCGCAGAGTTCGCCAAGATCAAGGGCGCCGTGGTGGACGACAAGACCATGCTGTCCTGACCCGCGCCGCCGGCGGCGGCCGCCCTCCCTCCGGAGGCGGCCGTCGTCGTCCCGAGGCCCGGCCCGCGCCCCGTGCGCAGGCCGGGCCTCGCGGCATGTGCGCAGGGGGTCCAGCCCGCCTCAGGGACGTGTCCATGCGGCGTCCCGATGGTTCATTCCGGGGCGGGTGCGGGGTAGCGTCGAGGCGTGAGCAACTCGAAGCGCGCCGCCCAGAGCACCCCCGTGTCCGACGTCCGCCTCCAGACCGTCACGGGGCGCATCCCGGTGACGGGCGTGCAGCCCGTGGTGCAGGACGGGCGATTCCCGGCCAAGGCCGTGGTGGGCGAGGACGTCCCCGTCCGCGCCACCGTGTTCGGCGAGGGTCACGACGCCGTGCGCGCCACCGTCCGCCTGCTCGACCCGTCCGGGGCGGAGGTCCAGCGCGTCCACATGCGCCCGGGCCGCCCGGGCCTGGACGAGTTCCTCGCCACCCTGCGCCCGTCCGAGACCGGCGTGCACCACTTCGTGGTGGAGGGCTGGCACGACCCGGTGGGCACCTGGCTGCACGCGGCCACCGTGAAGCTCGCCGCCGGCGTCGACGTGGAGCTCATGCTGGCCGAGGGCGCCGCCCTGTTCCGCGCGGCGGCCGAGGACGCGGAGCGCTCTGCGCAGGACCGTGCCGCGTTCGAGGAGGCCGCCCGCGTGCTGGCGGACGAGGGGCTCGTCCCGGCCCAGCGCCTGGCCGGGGCCGAGTCGGCCGAGCTCGCCGCCGTGCTGGGCGCGCGGCCGCTGCGCGAGCACGTCACGAGCTCCGAGCTGCTGCCCCTGGACGTCCAGCGCGAGCTCGCGGGCCGCGGCGGCTGGTACGAGTTCTTCCCGCGCTCCGAGGGCGCGCGCTTCGACGAGGCCGCGGGCACGTGGTCCTCGGGCACCTTCACGACGGCGGCCCGCCGGCTGCCGGCGGTCGCCCGGATGGGCTTCCAGGTGGTCTACCTGCCGCCGATCCACCCGATCGGCACGGCGCACCGCAAGGGCCCCAACAACACGCTGACGGCCGGCCCGCAGGACCCGGGCTCCCCGTGGGCGATCGGCGCGGCCGAGGGCGGCCACGAGGCGGTGCACCCGGACCTGGGCACCCTCGCGGACTTCGAGGCCTTCGTGGCGGCCGCCGCGGACGAGGGGCTGGAGGTGGCCCTGGACCTGGCGCTGCAGTGCTCGCCGGACCACCCGTGGGTGGCCGAGCACCCGGAGTGGTTCACCACGCGGGTGGACGGCACCATCGCCTACGCGGAGAACCCGCCCAAGAAGTACCAGGACATCTACCCGCTGAACTTCGACAACGACCCGGAGGGCCTGGCGCAGGCCGTGCTCGAGGTCGTGCAGGGCTGGGTGGGCCGCGGGGTGCACATCTTCCGCGTGGACAACCCGCACACCAAGCCCCTGTGGTTCTGGGAGTGGCTGATCGCGCGCGTGCGCGCCGAGGAGCCGCGCGTCGTCTTCCTGGCGGAGGCGTTCACCCGCCCGGCCATGATGCACGCCCTGGGCACGGTGGGCTTCCAGCAGTCCTACGGGTACTTCACGTGGCGGAACACCGCCGCCGAGCTGGCCGAGTACCTGGAGGAGATCTCCCACGAGACGCCGGCCTTCTACCGGCCGAACTTCTTCGTCAACACCCCGGACATCCTCACGGAGTACCTGCAGCACGGCGGGCCGGGCGCGTTCCGGGTCCGCGCGGTGGTCGCCGCCCTCGCCAACCCGCTGTGGGGCGTCTACGCCGGCTACGAGCTCTTCGAGCACGTGGCCCGCCCCGGCGCGGAGGAGTACATCGACAACGAGAAGTACGAGTACCGGCCGCGCGACTGGGAGGGCGCGGAGGCCGCCGGCGCCTCGCTCGCCCCGTACCTGACGCGCCTGAACGAGATCCGCGCCGCCCACCCGGCGCTGCGGGACCTGCAGAACCTGACGCTGCACCGCGCCACCCACCCGGACCTGCTCGTGTTCTCCAAGACCCGCACGGCCCGCCCCGAGGGCGAGCACCGCGACGCGGAGGCCGTCACCGACGCTGGCGCGCACGAGGACACCGTGATCACGGTGGTCACCGTGAACCCGCACGACGTCGCCGAGGCCACCCTGGACCTCGACCTGTCCGCGCTGCGCCTGCGCCCCGAGGACCTGGACGAGTCCGGCTCCTTCGAGGTCGAGGACCTGCTCACGGGCCAGCGCTGGCAGTGGGGCCGCACGCCCTACGTCCGCCTGGACCCGCATGTCGAGCCCGCCCACGTCCTGCGCGTGGTGCGGCGCGGCTGAGCCGCCCGCCCCCGCCCCGCCGCCCAGAACAGGAACCCCCATGACCACGCCCGCCGCCTCCCGCCCCGCCGTCGCCCCGCTCGCCGTGGACCCGGAAGTGCTGGCCGCCGTCGCGCAGGGCCGGCACCATGAGCCGCACGCGGTGCTGGGGGCCCACCCCCACCCCGACGGCGCGGCGGTCACCTACCGCGTGCTGCGCCCGCTGGCGCGCACCGTCACCGTGGTGCGCACCGGGGACGGGGAGCGCGTGGAGCTGGCCCACGAGCGCGACGGCGTGTTCGCCGGTGTCGCCCGGATGCCGCGGGTGGCCGGGGCGGCCGCCGGCGACTACCGGCTCGAGGTGGCGTACGAGACCGCCGACGGTCAGACCGGGCCGGTGCAGGAGCAGGACGACGCCTACCGTCACCTGCCCACCCTGGGCGAGCTGGACCTGCACCTGATCGGCGAGGGCCGGCACGAGCGGCTGTGGGAGGTGCTCGGCGCCCGCGTGGTGCGCACCCCGGCCGGCGAGGCCGTGGGCACCGCGTTCGCCGTGTGGGCGCCGAACGCGCGGGCCGTGCGCGTGGTCGGCGAGCACAACGGCTGGGACGGGCGGGGGCATGCGATGCGCTCCCTCGGCTCCTCGGGCGTGTGGGAGCTGCTCGTGCCGGGCGTCGGCCACGGCCACCGCTACAAGTTCGAGATCCTGGGCCGGGACGGGCGGTGGCGCCAGAAGGCGGACCCGATGGCCCGCTGGACCGAGGTGCCGCCCGCCACGGCCTCGCGCGTGCTCGAGTCCGAGTACGAGTTCGGGGACCGCACCTGGATGGAGCGCCGCCGCACGGTGGACCCGCACGAGCGGCCGCTGAGCATCTACGAGGTGCACCTGGGCTCGTGGCGGCCCGGCCTGGACTACCGGGAGCTCGCGGAGCAGCTGGTGGAGTACGTGCAGTGGCTGGGGTTCACGCACGTGGAGTTCCTGCCGGTGGCCGAGCACCCGTTCGGCGGGTCCTGGGGCTACCAGGTGACCGGCTACTACGCGCCGACCTCCCGGTTCGGCAGCCCGGACGAGTTCAAGCACCTCGTGGACGCGCTGCACCGGGCAGGGATCGGCGTGATCGTGGACTGGGTTCCCGCGCACTTCCCCAAGGACGAGTGGGCGCTGGCCCGCTTCGACGGCACGCCCCTGTACGAACACGCAGACCCGCGACGCGGCGAGCACCCGGACTGGGGCACCTACGTGTTCGACTTCGGCCGCACCGAGGTCCGCAACTTCCTGGTCGCCAACGCCCTGTACTGGCTGGGGGAGTTCCACATCGACGGGCTGCGCGTGGACGCCGTGGCCTCGATGCTCTACCTGGACTACTCCCGCGAGGACGGACAGTGGGAGCCGAACGTGCACGGCGGCAACCACAACCTCGAGGCGATCGACTTCCTGCGCGAGGTGAACGCCACGGTGTACCGGGTGCACCCGGGCGTGCACATGATCGCGGAGGAGTCCACGGCGTTCTCCGGCGTGAGCGCCCCGGTGGACGCCGGCGGCCTCGGCTTCGGCAAGAAGTGGAACATGGGCTGGATGCACGACACGCTGGCCTACCTCTCGCAGGACCCGGTGAACCGGCGCTGGCACCACGGGCAGTGGACCTTCTCGATGGTCTAC
Organism: Micrococcus sp. HG099; assembly: GCF_024723355.1. NCBI lineage: Bacteria > Bacillati > Actinomycetota > Actinomycetes > Micrococcales > Micrococcaceae > Micrococcus > Micrococcus sp. HG099. The sequence continues at coordinate 10,468 of NZ_JANQCJ010000076.1, forward strand.
GCCTACTCGGAGAACTACGTGCTGCCGCTGTCCCATGACGAGGTGGTGCACGGCAAGGGGTCCCTGCTCACCCGCATCCCCGGCGACCGCCGGCACCAGCTGGCCACCCTGCGCGCCTACTACGGCTACATGTGGGCGCACCCGGGCAAGCAGCTGCTGTTCATGGGCGGCGAGTACGGCCAGCCGAGCGAGTGGTCCGAAGCGGAGGGCCTGGACTGGCCGGTCTCCTGGGACGAGTCGCACCGCGGCGTGCAGCTGACGGTCCGCGAGCTCAACGCCCTGTATCGCAGCAAGCCGGCCCTGTGGTCCCAGGACCACAGCCCGGCCGGATTCGAGTGGGTGGACGGCGGGGACGCCGACGGCAACACCCTCGTCTTCCTGCGGCATCCCGCCGAGCGCGTGGTGCCGGAGGCCCGCATCGACGACGACGGCGCCGCGGTGTCCGCCGCTGAGCCGGGGGGCGCCCCGCTGCTGTGCATCACGAACCTCTCGGGGTCGCCACGGCAGGGGCTGCGGGTGGGGGTGCCGGGCGCGGGGGAGTGGACCGTGGTCCTGGACACCGACGCCACCGACTTCCACGGGGACGGCTGGCGGGAGCAGACCGGGCAGTCCGAGGTGCTGACCGCGGAGCCGGGTCAGTGGCAGGGGCAGCCGGCCCATCTGACGGTGAACGTGACGGCACTGACCACCCTGTGGCTGCAGCCGCACCCGGGCGCGGGGGCCGATCGCTGACGGACGTGGCGGACCTCACGTCGAGGGACGAGGCGGCCATGGGGCGCCGAGGCGGTGCCGGACGAGGCTCTTGCCTGCCCAGATCGGCATGAATCCGCGGAAGCAGGACCCCCGGTCTTGACGGGAGTCGATGCACCACTCCCGATTTCACGTTCGGGGGCGAGGACGGGTAGTGTTCTCTCTTGTGCTCACGACGCCGACCGGGTCTCCGGGAGGTGCGGTGAGGAACATGAGATCCGCGGATTCATGCCGAGAATGGCAGGTCGAGGGCGGATGGTGTTCACCGGGCACGCGGCTGGCAGTGATGCTGG
>NZ_JANQCJ010000077.1:0-11436 GCF_024723355.1 Micrococcus sp. HG099
GCCCAGGCCCTGCCGGTGCTGCGCGAGGCGGCGCGGGACGCCGAGGACGCGCTCGTCGCACTGCGCCGCTGATCCGGCCGTCACAGTCGGTCCCGCCCGCCCCGGGACCGGCCCCGGCCGCGCCCGCGGCCTACCCTGGAGGGGCCCACCGCCGAGGAGAAGGAGCCAGGATGTCCCGCCTGTCCCGCGCGCCGGGCCTGCGCCGCCCCCGGCTCCTGGACCCGTGGCGCCGTCCGCTGCTGCCCCGCCTGCCCTGGCACGTCATCCTCGCCGCCTCCCTGGCCGGCGCCGCCACGATCGCCACGCTCAGCATCGGGCAGGACCTGACCTCCTTGCCCCTGCTCGTGGGCGCGTTCGGCTCGTCCTGCGTGCTCGTGTTCCTCGTGCCGCACGGCCCGCACTCGCACCCGGCCAACGTGCTCGTGGGGCACGTGGCCGCCGCCGCGTGCGGGATCGCGGTGTCCTCGGTCCTGCCGCTGGCCTGGTACTCGCTCGCGGCCGGGATGGGGCTGGCCATGGCGGTGATGGCCGGGCTGCGGGTCATCCACGCCCCGGCCGGGGCCACGGCGCTGTCCGTGATGCTCGTGGAGGCCGGCTGGGACTACCTGCTCGCCCCGATCCTCTCCGGCGCGCTCGTGCTCACCGCGTGCGCCCTGCTCTACCGCCGCCTGATGTGGCGGGTCATCGGGCCCCCGCCGCCCCCGGCCTGAGACGGCGCCGCCCCCGGCCGGAGCCGGGGGCGGTGCGTCGCGGTGGTCCTCGCGGGACTCAGAGCGGCCGGCCGGCCGCCAGGTCCTCGTCCACCTGCGCGAAGACCTCCTGGGCCAGCTTGAACGCGACGTTCGCGGCCGGCACCGAGGAGTAGATCGCCGTCTGCAGCAGGATCTCCTTGATCTCGTCCCGGCTCAGCCCGTTGCGCAGGGCTGCGCGCAGGTGCATGGCGCACTCCTCCCAGTAGCCGCCGGAGATCATGGCCGTGATGGTCACGGCCGAGCGCATCCGCCGGTCCAGGCCGGGGCGGGTCCAGATGGTGCCCCACGCGTACCGGGAGATGAGGTTCTGGAAGTCCTCGGTGGTCGCGTCCTTCTTCGCCTCGGCGCGGTCCACGTGGGCGTCCCCGAGGACCTCGCGGCGCACGGCCATGCCGGCGTCGAGGATCTCCTGGGAGGTGCGCTCCATCTGGTGGCCGAGGGGGGTCTGCCCGGCGTCCGCGCCGCCGGCGTGCTCCGTCCGCCCGCCGCTCACTTGGCCGCCTCCTGCACGGTCGTCAGGAACGCGGCGAGCGCCTCGGCGGTGGCCACGGGCTGCTCGAGCGGGGCCTGGTGGGCGGCGTCGTCGAGCGCGACGACGGTGGTCCCCGGCACGGCGGCGGCGATCTCCTCGCCGGCGGCCGGCGGGGTGACGGCGTCGTGCGCGCCGTGGACGGTCAGCACGGGCACGCGGATCTCGCCGAGGCGCTCGCGCACGTCGAAGCCGGCGAGGGCCTCGCACAGGCGCGCGTAGGAGTGGCGGTCGGCCTCCTGCAGCGTGTGCAGCAGGTCCGTGGTGCGCTCGGGGTGGCGCTCGATGAACCCGGGGGCGAACCAGCGCTCGGCGGAGCCGGCCACCATGGTGGGGGTGCCGGCCTTCTCCACGAGCTCGGCGCGCTCGTGCCAGGCCTTCGCCTCGCCGATCTTCGCGGCGGAGCAGACCACGGCCACGCCGGAGACCACGTCCGCGTGCTCGAGGGCGAGCTGCAGGGCCACGCAGCCGTTGAGGGACACGCCCGCGTAGGCCAGGGGCACGTCGGCGGGGATCGCGCCCTCGTCCTTCAGGCGCGCCACGGCGGCGACGACGGCGTCGGCCAGCTCGGCGATCGTGAACGGGTCGGCGTGGGGCGCGGAGGCGCCGTGGCCGGGCAGGTCGTAGCCGATGACGAGGGTGTCCTCGGCCATCCGCTGCGCGGCGAGGGACCACAGGGCGTGCACGCCGGTGCCGAGGCCGGCGCCGACCAGGAGCACGCGCGCGGGCGACTCGGCAGCCTTCAGGAGGGTGGTGGTGACGGTGGGCTGGGCCATGGGGAGGGTCCTTCCTCTGGAGGGTCGGGGGCGGGCCCGGCGCGGCGTCTCCGGCCTGGCCGGGGGACGCGCACGCCGGGCGCGCCGGTCAGGCGTCGATCAGCTCGGCGTGGGCGGCGAGGATGCGGTCCACGAGCGCGCCGGCCTCGCCGGTGTACCCGGCGGGGTCGAGCAGCTCGTCGAGGCGGTCGTCCGAGACGGTGTCCGGCATGGCCTCGCGCAGCAGCGCGCGGAAGTCGCCGCGGCCGGCGAGGGAGTCGTCCACGGCGCCCTGGATCGCGGCCTTGCCCGCGCCGGGCTCCCCGGACGCCTCGTCGATCGCCGGGGCCAGCTCGGCCATGAGCCGCTCGGAGACGAGCACGGGGCCGCTCCGGGCGAGGTTCTCCGCCATGCGGTCCGCGTTCACGCGCAGGCCCTCGGCGAGCTCGCGGGTGAGGGAGGCGGCGCCGCCGGCCACGCGCAGCAGCTGGCGCAGGGCCGGCCACTCGGCGTGCCACGCGCCGTCCGGGCGCTCGTCGTTGGCGGCGCCGGCGGCCGTGTAGACCTGCGCGAGCATCCCCGGCGCGGACAGCGCCGCGGAGTGCACGAGCACGGAGAGCACGGGGTTCTGCTTGTGCGGCATGGCCGAGGAGCCGCCGCGGCCGGCCGCGAGGGGCTCGCCGAGCTCGCCGTTCTCGATCCGGGAGGACAGCAGCACGTCGTTGGCGATCTTGCCGCACGCCGCCGTGACGTCCGCGAGCGCGGCCGCCACGCCGGTCACCGCCATGCGGTTGGTGTCCCACGGGCCCGCGGGGGCGCTGAGCCCGAGGCGGGCGGCGAGGTCCTCCACGAGCGTGAACACGGTGACGGACTCGTCCAGGCGGCCGGCGCGGTGCGCTCGGTCCACGTGGCCGGCGAGCGAGGCCATGGTGCCGGCGGCGCCGCCCCACTGCACGGGCAGGGCGGCGGTGGCGCGCTCCAGGCGCTGCGCGGCCTGCCCGACGGCGTCGAGCCAGTTGGCGGCCCGCAGCCCGAAGGTGGAGGGCAGCGAGTGCTGCCCCAGGGACCGGGCGACCATGGGTGTGCCCCGGTGCTCGCGGGCGAGCCGGGCGAGGGCCGCGGCGAGGGCGCGCAGGTCCTCGCCGAGGTCCCGGCCCACCTGGGCCGCCATCGCCATGAGCGCGGTGTCGATGATGTCCTGGCTCGTGGCGCCCATGTGCACGGCGGAGCCGGCCGGCAGCTGTGCCCGCAGCGCCTTCAGCGAGGGGATCAGCGGGTTGCCGCCGTCCTGCGCGGCCCGGGCGATCGCCACGAGGTCGTAGCCGGCCGGATCGCACGCCCGCTCGGCCTGCTCCGCCTGCTCGTCGGTGGCCAGGCCGTGCCGGGCGAGGACCGCCACCCAGGCGGCCTCCACTTCGAGCATGCGCTGCAGGAAGGCGCGGTCCGCGGTGGACCGCGCCACCGGCCTGCCCGCCCACGCGGGGTTGAGCAGGCCGGCGTCGGCGCTGAGGTCGAGGGCGTCCAGGTCCGTCATCAGTCGTGCTGCGGGTACTCGATGCCGGGGAACTGCAGGAACACGGTCTCCTTGTCCGCGTGCTCCCCACGGCCCTGGATCCACACGTCGAACCGCAGCGAGCCGTCGTCGAGACGCTCGGCGATCAGGGTGCGGCGGCGCTCCTCGGGCAGGGACTGCAGCAGGGGGTCGGCCGCGAGGGCCTCCGTGTCCTCCGGCAGGTAGACGCGCGTGTGGAGCTTGTTCAGCAGGCCGCGGGCGAACACGACCATGCTGATGAACCGTGCCGTGCCCTCGCCGGTGGCGCCGGGCTCCACCGTGGAGAAGGTGTAGGTGCCCACGTTGTCCACGGTGGCCCGGCCCCAGCCGGTGAAGGTGAAGCCGTCGCGCACGAGGGAGCCGTCCTCCTGGGAGATGACGCCCTGGGCGTCCGCCTGCCAGATCTCCAGCATGGCGTCCGGGATCGGGTCCCCGTTGCCGTCGTACACGGTGCCGGTGAGGCGCAGCGCGTCCGCGCGGCCCGGGGGCACCAGGTTCTGGCCGTCACGGAAGGGCAGGTGGACCTGCTCGTAGCCGTCGGCGTAGCCGAAGAACGGGCCGATGGTCTGGCCCGGGGTCGGGATGAGCCGGCCCTGCGCGTCGCGCTCGCTGTTCTCGTCGATCCGCATCAGTGATCGCCCTCCTCGTCTTCCATCCAGGTGCGGTGGCTGCCTGTGAGCACGATGTCCCAGTGGTAGCCGGTGTTCCACTCGTGCTCGGAGACCGAGTGGTCGTAGGTGGCCACCAGGCGGTCGCGGGCCTTCTGGTCCGTGATGCCCTGGTAGATCGGGTCCAGCGCGAACAGGGGATCGCCCGGGAAGTACATCTGGGTGATCATGCGCTGGGTGAAGTCCGTGCCGAACAGCGAGAAGTGGATGTGCGCCGGGCGCCACGCGTTGTGGTGGTTCTTCCACGGGTACGGCGCCGGCTTGATGGTGGTGAACTCGTAGAAGCCGCGGTCGTCCGTGAGGGTGCGGCCCACACCGGTGAAGTTCGGGTCCAGCGGCGCCGGGTGCTGGTCGCGCTTGTGCACGTACCGGCCGGCGGCGTTGGCCTGCCAGATCTCCACGAGCTGGCCCCGCACGGGGCGGCTCTGGCCGTCGAGCACGCGGCCGCGCACCTTGATGCGCTCGCCGATGGGCTCGCCGTTCTGGCCCACCGTGAGGTCGGACTCGAGCTGATGCACGTCCCGGTGGCCGAAGGCCGGGGACCACAGCTCGATGCTCTCCGGGTCCGCGTGCGCCATCGCCTTGGTGGGGTGGCGGAACACGGAGGAGCGGTACGGCGGGAAGTCCAGGCGCGGCTGGGTCTCGCCCGAGACCTGGCCGTGGACGGCCGCCATCTCCTCGCTGATCTGCTCCTGGGAGTCCTGGGTGGCCGCGGGGTCGAGCACGCGGGCGTTGTCGAACGTGTCGTCGTCCTGCTTCTGCACGGGGTCGCTCACGTCGGCTCTTCTCTCTTCTCAGGGTCTGGGGTGGTGGAGGCGGCTCAGCGGTGCGGCCAGCCGGTGTACTGCTCGGCCAGGTACTGCTGGCCGAACCGGGAGCTGACCACGTTGAGCAGCTCGCCGCGCACGCGCATGTCCTCGAACTCCGAGGCCTCGGGGCGGGCGTGGAGCATGGTGGTCATCCAGTACGAGAAGTTCTGGGCCTTCCACACGCGGGCCAGCGCGGAGTCCGAGTAGGCGTCCAGCAGGTCGCGGGAGCCGGTGGAGGCCCACGAGTCCAGCGCCTCGAACAGCACCCGCACGTCCGCGAAGGCGAGGTTCAGGCCCTTGGCGCCGGTCGGCGGGACGGTGTGCCCGGCGTCGCCGGCGAGGAAGACGTTGCGGTGGCTCATCGGCGTGCGCACGAACGAGCGGAAGCCCAGCACGGTCGTGTCGATGATGGGCCCGGTCTTGAGGGTGAAGCCGTCCGGGCCGGCCACGATCTTCTGCAGGCGCTCCCAGATCCGGTCGTCGGACCAGTCCTCGACGCGGGTGGCGGGGTCGCACTGGAAGTACATGCGCTGCACGGTCTCGGAGCGCTGGGAGATCAGGCCGAAGCCGTGCTCGGAGCGGGCGTAGATCAGCTCGGGCGAGGACTTCGGGGCCTCGGCGAGGATGCCGAACCACGCGAACGGGTACTCGTTGAAGTAGTCCTTGCCCTCGGTGCCGGCCTGCAGGGCCTTGCGCACGGTGGAGCGGGAGCCGTCCGCGCCCACGAGGATGTCGCAGCGCAGCTCCTCCACGGGGCCCTGCTCGCCGCCGGCCACGGAGCGGAAGCGCACGCCGGGGGTGTCCGAGTCGATGTTCAGGACCTCGACGACCTCGGTCTCGAACCGCACGTCGCCGCCGTCGCGCTCCCGGGCCGCGGCGAGGTCCACGAAGACCTCGTTCTGGGCGTAGAGGGTGACGGTGGCGCCCACGAGCTCGGGGAAGTCCAGCGCGTGGGACTCGCCGTCGAAGCGCAGGAAGATGCCGCGGTGCTCGTCGCCGACCGTCTTCACGCGGCCGTCCACGCCGGTGTCGGTGAGCATGTCCACGCTGGGCTGCTCGAGGATGCCGGCGCGGTGGGTGTTCGCGATGGTCTCGTGGTCGCGGGACTCGAGGACCACGTTGTCGATCCCCTGCTTCGAGAGCAGGTGGGAGAGCATCAGCCCGGCGGGGCCGCCGCCGACGATGCCGACGCGGGTGCGGGTCACGGGCTGCTGGGTCATGGCGTCCTTTCGACGGGGGCGTCACCGGTCCGGCCGGCCACGGTCGGTCCGCGCAGGGGTGCCTCGGCCGGACACGGTCCCACCCATCGTGTGGCGTCCGCCACGGTCGGCGGGCGGGCGTTCTCACTCAGTGAGAATCCCCGCCGACCGCCCGGGCGATGCCGCGGGCCGCCGTCATCAGCAGCGGCGGCACGCCCGGCGTGTAGGGCGCGTCGCACGGGACCACGGCGCCGAGGGCGGCCACCACGATGCCGTCCGCCCGCGTGACGGGCACCGCGATGCCGCGCGCCTCCTCGTCCAGCGCCCCGTCCACGGCCGCGTAGCCCTCACGGCGGATCCCCGCTAGCAGGGCCCGCAGGTGCGGCTCCGTGGGCGCGGTCACCCGCACCCTCGCGCCCGCCGGCGCAGCGCCGCCGGCCTCGCTGGGGTGGTGCTCGACGGCGACGCCCAGCTGGGCGCGGTGCCGGGCGATGAAGCGCTCGGCGACGTCGGCCGGGGAGTGCGCCAGCAGCACGAGCCCCAACGAGGTGGTGAACGGGGGCAGCCGCCCCGCCACCGCGGCCTGGTTCACCACGGCCCCCTGCGAGGAGAGCCGCTCGAGCACCAGCACGCCCTCGTCGTCCAGCACGGCCAGCTGCGTGTTCTGGCGCAGCACCGACTGCACGTCCACCAGGAACGGCATGGCCGTCCGCGCCAGGGACATGCTCGGGGCACTGCGGGAGGCCATCTCCCACAGGCGCAGGCCGGGCCGCACGAGGCCGTCGTCGTCCTTCTCCAGCAGCTCGGCGCCGACCAGCCGCTCCACCCACCGGTAGGCGGTGGGCAGGGGCAGGTCGGCGCGCCGGGCCAGCGCGGCCACGGTCATGGCCGGCCGCTCGGCGTCGAAGGAGCTGAGGATCCGGATCAGCCGGTCCAGGGCGCCGCTCACGTCACCGGCTCACTTCAAGAAGTCGCGGGCCACCTCGAGGAAACGGTCGTTGGCCTCCTGCTCGCCGATGCTCACGCGCACGCCCTCGCCCGCGAACGCGCGCACGGACAGGGCCTTGGCCTGGGCGGCCGCGGCGAAGTCGGCGGTGCGCTCGCCCAGCGGCAGCCACACGAAGTTGGCCTGGGAGGCGGGCACGTCCCAGCCGGCCTCGGCCAGGGCGGCGGCCACGCGCTCGCGCTCGTCCACCACGAGCTGCACGCCCTCCAGAACCTCGTCGAGGTGCTCGAGGGAGGCGATCGCGGCCTCCTCGGCCACGGTGGACACGGCGAACGGGGTGGCCACGGTGCGCAGGGCCTTCGTGATCTCCGGGCGGGACACCGAGTAGCCCACGCGCAGGTTCGCCAGGCCGTGGGCCTTGGAGAAGGTGCGCAGCACCACCACGTTGGCGTGCTTGCGGTACATGTCCAGGCCGCGCACGGCGTCCTCGTCCCGGACGAACTCCACGTAGGCCTCGTCGATGACCACGAGCACGTGCTCGGGCACCTCGGCCAGGAAGCCCTCGACCTCGGCGGTGGTGAGCACCGGGCCGGTCGGGTTGTTGGGGGTGCACAGCAGGATCACGCGGGTGCGGTCCGTGATCGCGGCCAGCATGGCCGGCAGGTCGTGGCGGTGGTCCGCGGTGAGGGGCACCTGCACGTCCACGGCGCCGGCGGTGCGCACCACGATCGGGTAGGCCTCGAAGCTGCGCCAGGCGAAGATCACCTCGTCGCCGCGGCCGGCCTCGCCATGGCCGGCGAAGGCGGTGATGACCTGGGAGAGGGCGCCGAGGGAGCCGGCGCCGGTGACGACGTCGTCCGCCGGGACGTCCAGGTGCGCGGCCAGGGCCTCGCGCAGCCCCGTGGACAGGGTGTCCGGGTAGCGGCAGAGCGTGCTGGGCGCGCCCTCGGGGCCGGTCACGACCCCGCGCACCCGCTCGATGACGCCGGCCACCGGCGCGTGCGGGTTCTCGTTGGAGGACAGCTTGTAGGGGCGCAGGCCCGGGACCGCCACGGGCGGCTTGCCGGCGGCATAGGGCGGGAGCATGCCCACCTTCTTGTGCGGCGCGACCGCGGCGGGCGTGGGCTGGGCGTCATCAGTCATGCGTCACAGGGTAGTCGCGGCCGCACGCGCGGGCGCGGCGGCCGGGCCGGGGGCGGGGAGGGGGCGCGGCTCAGGCCGCGCCGAGCGAGGCGGCCACGGCCTGAGCCGCCTCCTTCAGGCGCCCACCCAGGCGCTCCGGGTCCTCGGGGCGCGTGGCGTAGACGACGGCGAGGGCGGCCGGCAGCTGCCCCGGCACGCTCAGCGGCACCGCCACCGAGGAGACCCCCGTGATGACCTCGTCGCGGCTGACTGCCCAGCCCCGCTCCCGGGCCTCCCCCAGCTCCGGGCGCTCCGGGGCGGCGGCGCCCCGGCGCTGCTCCCACTCCTGCTCCGGCAGGGCGAGGGCCACCGCCATGCCCGGCGCGCCGATGCCCAGCGGGTGCCGGGTGCCGGGGCGCTGGGTGACGAGGTTGCCGCGGGGCGGCTCCACCGTGGCCAGGGTGAGGCAGGTGGAGCCGTCCCCCACCACGAGGAAGGCGGTCATGCCCAGGTCGGCCGAGACGGCGGACAGGTGCGGCATGGCGGCGGTGCGCAGGTCCTGCTCCACGCGGCGCGCGAGGACGGCCAGGCCGGGGGCGCTGTGGACGCGGCCGAGGGGGTCGCGGCGCAGCAGGCCGTGCGCCTCGAAGGTGCGCAGCACGCGGTAGGCCACCGAGCGATGCACGCCGAGTCCGTCGGCGAGCTCGGCGATGGTGGGCGGCTCGGCGGCCTCGACCACCGCCTCGAGCAGGGCGAGCGCGCGGGAGAGGGTCTGGGAGGGCGCGCCCTCCCGGGCGGGCGCGGGGCCGCCGTCGTCCTCTGCCATGCCGCACCTCTTCCTCGTCCGCCTGGAAAGCGCGACGCGCGGGGCGCGTCACGGACACGCCCACCTGTTGTGAACGGGGTCACGTCGTCGTACAGTCTGTCACATCAAGTTCCCCCTGGGAACACCGTGTTCTCTGAGAGAACACGCCGTCGGGTGGCACGCGCGCCGCGCAGCGACGTCCCCCGTAGCGAAAGGACCCCCCATGCTCTTCCACCACCACGGCTACGTCTCCACGAACCCGCGCGTCCAGCCCGCCGCCGGCATCGGCCTCGACCGCCCCGCCGAGCTGCCGGACGAGATGGACGTGCTGATCGTCGGCTCGGGCCCGGCCGGCATGATCGCCGCCGCCCAGCTCGCCATGTTCCCGGACGTCCACACCCGCATCATCGAGCGCCGCCCCCACCGCCTCGAGATCGGCCAGGCGGACGGCATCCAGGCCCGCTCCGTCGAGACCTTCCAGGCCTTCGGCTTCGCGAGCGAGATCATCGACGAGGCCTTCGACCTGACCTCCATGGCGTTCTGGAACCCCTCCTCGGAGGACGCGGACACGATCGTGCGCACCTCCCTGGCCGAGGACGACCCCGAGGGCGTCTCCGAGTTCCCGCACCTGATCGTCAACCAGGCCCGCATCCTGGACTGGTTCGCCGAGTACATGAAGAACTCCCCCACCCGCGCCGAGCCGGACTACGGCTGGTCCTTCGAGTCCCTCGAGGACTCCGCCGAGGGCGAGTACCCCGTCCTCGTGACGCTGCGCCGCACGGTGGACGCCCAGGGCAACGCCCTCGAGGACCCCGCCTCGGGCCCGACCCGCCAGGTGCGCGCCAAGTACGTGGTGGGCGCGGACGGCGCGGGCTCCCGCGTCCGCAAGGCGATCGGCCACACCCTGACCGGCGACGCCTCCAACCACGCGTGGGGCGTCATGGACGCGCTGGCCGTCTCCGACTTCCCGGACATCCGCACCAAGTGCGCCATCCACTCGAGCACCGGCTCGATCCTCCTGATCCCCCGCGAGGGCGGCCACCTGTTCCGCATGTACGTGGACCTCGGCGAGGTCCCGGCGGACGACGACCACAAGGTGCGGCAGACCCCGATCGAGGAGATCATCCGCCGCGCCCAGCAGATCATCCGCCCCTACACCCTCGAGGTGAAGGAGGTCGCCTGGCATTCGGTGTACGAGGTGGGCCACCGCCTCACCTCGGGCTTCGACAACCGCGAGCGCGTGGCCCACCCCAACGTGTTCCTGCTCGGCGACGCCTGCCACACCCACTCCGCGAAGGCCGGCCAGGGCATGAACGTGTCCATGCAGGACGGCTGGAACCTGGGCTGGAAGCTGGGCCAGGTGCTCTCCGGCGTGGCCCCGGCCGAGCTGGTGCCCACCTACTCGGAGGAGCGCAAGGAGATCGCCAAGAACCTGATCGACTTCGACAAGGAGTGGTCGACGCTCATGGCGAAGCCCACCTCCGAGCTGGGCGACCCCAACGAGGTGGCCGACTTCTACACGAAGACCGCCGAGTTCCCCGCCGGCTTCATGACGGAGTACAAGCCCTCGATCCTGACCACGGACGCCACGGGCCAGTCCCTGGCCGCGGGCTTCCCGATCGGCAAGCGCTTCAAGTCAGCGCTGGTGGAGCGCTCGTGCGACACCAACGTCAAGCACCTGGGCCACCTGCACCGCGCGGACGGCCGCTGGCGCGTGTACGTCTTCGCCGACGCCGCCTCCCCCCGCTCGGCCGACTCGAAGGTCGCCGCCTGGGCGAAGGCCGTCGAGGAGGACCCGCGCTCCTTCCGCAACCGCCACACCCCCGCCGACGGCCCGCAGGACGCGCGCTTCGACGTCAAGGTGGTCTACCAGCAGAAGCAGACCGAGTTCGCGCACCCGGACGTGCCGGCCGTGTTCCGCCCGACGTCGGGCGACCTGCGCCTGCTGGACCTGAACAACATCTTCGCCACCTGCCAGCCCAAGCACGGCGAGGACATCTTCGAGGCCCGCGGCATCAGCCGCGACGGCGCCGTGGTGGTGGTCCGTCCGGACCACTACGTCTCCGGCGTCTTCGGCCTGGACGAGGTGGAGCGCCTGAACGAGTTCTTCGCGGGCGTGCTGCTCGACGCCTCTTGACCCCGTCAGGGGCGGCGGGCCCGCACCGAGCCGCCGGGGGACCGAGCATCACGCTCGGGCCCCCGGCGGCTCTCGTCGTCCGGGGGCGACGCCGCTCCGCGCCCCCGCCGCGGCGGCTCAGCGCCGTCCCGGCCCGCCCGGGGCCACGGGCGAGGGCTACCC
>NZ_JANQCJ010000078.1:0-11168 GCF_024723355.1 Micrococcus sp. HG099
GCGCAGGGCCGGCCCGGCCGCCAGCACCGCGTTGCCCAGCTCGAGCCGCTCGAGCATGTCCGCCGAGGCCAGCGTCCACGGCCCGGGGACGCCCGCCTCGGCGCACGCCGCCTCCAGCGCGCCCAGCTCGACGGCGAGGAAGCGCAGGCCGTCGTCGTCGCCGATGTTCACCAGCAGCGCCCCCGTGTCCGTCAGCAGGCCGAGCAGCTCGCCGTAGAACGCGGCGCCGCGCAGGTGCTCGGCCCCGTCCTCGCCGGTGCCGATGTCCAGGACGACGGCGTCGAACCGCTCCCCGTCCATGAGCAGGTCGACGGCGGCCAGGCGGGCGTCCGCCACCACCGAGTCCAGGTCCGTGCCGGCCGGCATCGGCAGCTCGGCGAGCACGAAGGACACCAGCTCGCGGTCCAGGTCCACGGCCGTCTGCGCCGAACCGGGCCGGGTGGCCTGCACGTAGCGCGGCAGCGTCAGCGCACCCGCGCCCAGGTGCAGGACCCGCACCGGCGCACCCGCCGGGGCGACGCCGTCGAGCACGTTCGCCACCCGCCGCAGATACTCGTACCGGATGGCCGTGGGCTCGGCCGGGTCCACGTGCGACTGCACCGCGCCGCCGATCTCCAGGACGAACCCGCCCAGCTCGTCGGGCAGGATCCGGGCGTCCTCCCCAGAGGCGGAGAGATGGACGGTGCGGCCGGAGGCGGGGTGCGCTGACATGGGTCCAGTGTGCCGGTCCCGGGTGGGAGACCATGGAGGCCATGAGCCCCGAGCCCGTCCGACCCCAGCGCGCCGATGCCCCGCGCCCCGGTGACCCCGCGCGCCCCGGCGCCGCCGGTCGCGGGGTGCTGTTCCTGCTGGCGATCGCCGCCGGCGCCACCATCCCCGTGCAGGCCCGGCTCAACGGCGGGCTCGCCGAGCGGGCCGGCGACCCGACGCTGGCCGCCGTCGCCTCCTTCACCGCCGGGCTCCTGCTCATCGCGGCGATCGCGCTGGCCACCCCGTGGGGGCGACGCTCCCTGACCGCGGTGCGGCCTGCGCTCGCGGACGGGCGGGTGCGGTGGTGGTACCTGCTCGCGGGCATGGTGGGCGGCTCGATGGTGCTGACCCAGGCCCTCACGGTGCGCGTGATCGGCGTGGCGGTGTTCACCGTGGCCGTGGTGGCCGGCCAGCTGATCGGCGGGATGACCGTGGACCGGCTCGGCCTCACGCCGGCCGGGGTGCGGACGCTGACGCCGCGGCGGATCGCCGGGGCCGTGCTCGCCCTGGCCTCCGTGGCGCTCGTGGTGGGCCCGCAGCTCGCGGACGCCCGGGGCGGGCCGCTGTGGCTGCTGGTCGCGCTGGCGCCGCTGGCCGTGGGCCTGGCCACGAGCGGGCAGCAGGCCCTGAACGCGCGGCAGGCCGCGGCCTACGGGAGCATCGTCCCGGTGACGCTGATCAACTTCGTGGCCGGCGCCTCCGCCCTGGCCGTGGTGCACCTGGCGGCCGTGGCGGTGCGCGGGGGCGGGGGAGTCCTGCCCGGTCCGGAGCACTGGTGGCTGTACCTGGGCGGCCCGCTCGGGTGCCTGTTCATCGCCGTCAGCGCCTACTTGGTGCCGCGGGTGGGCGCGTTCCTGGCCCTGCTCGGCCTGGTGTGCGGCAAGCTGCTGGGCTCGCTCGCGGTGGACGCCCTCGCCCCGGCCGGCGGGGCCGGCGTCACGGCGCTCACCCTCGTGGGCACCGCCGGCGCCCTGGCCGCGGCGGTGCTGGCGGCGGGCGGGTCGCGCCGGAGCGGGCCGCGCCCTCAGCTCAGTCGTTGAGGCGCTCCCCGCTCTCGGCGTGGAACAGGTGCACGCGCGCCGGGTCCGGCACCACGTGGACCACGGCGCCCTTCTCCGGGGCCGTGTAGCCGACGGTGCGCAGGGTGATCAGGCGCTCCTCGCCGCCGATCGTGGCGTGGCCGTACACGTAGGCGTCGGCACCGAGCTCCTCCACGGTGTCCACCTCCACGGCCAGACCTCCCCGGTCCGTGATCTCCAGGTTCTCCGGGCGGACGCCCAGGTCCACGCTCTGCCCGACGTCGGCCAGCGTCGCCCGGTCCACGGTGATCACGCTCTCGCCCCAGTGCACGCCGTCGGCGGTCACCGGCATGCGGAAGATGTTCATCGCGGGGGAGCCGATGAACCCGGCCACGAACACGTTGACGGGCTTCTCGTAGAGGCTGCGGGGGGTGTCCACCTGCTGGAGGGTGCCGTCCTTGAGCACCGCCACGCGGTCGCCCATGGTCATGGCCTCGGTCTGGTCGTGGGTCACGTACACGGTGGTGGTGCCCAGGCGCCGCGTGAGTTGGGCGATCTGCGCGCGGGTCTGCACGCGCAGCTTGGCGTCCAGGTTGGACAGCGGCTCGTCCATGAGGAAGACCTGCGGGTTCCGCACGATCGACCGGCCCATGGCCACGCGCTGGCGCTGGCCGCCGGAGAGCGCCTTGGGCTTGCGGTCCAGGTACTCCGTCAGGTCCAGCAGCTTCGCGGCGTCCTCCACCCGGCGCCGGCGCTCGTCTGCGGGGACGCCAGCGATCTTGAGGGCGAAGCCCATGTTGTCCGCCACGGTCATGTGGGGGTAGAGCGCGTAGTTCTGGAACACCATCGCGATGTCCCGGTCCTTGGGGTCCACGTCCGTGACGTCCCGGTCCCCGATGTGGATGCTCCCGGAGGAGAGCTCCTCGAGGCCGGCGAGCATGCGCAGGGAGGTGGACTTGCCGCAGCCGGAGGGGCCCACGAGCACGAGGAACTCGCCGTCGGCGATCTCCAGGTCCAGGCGGTCCACGGCGGGGCGCGGGGCGTTGGGGTACTGACGGGTGGCGGAGCGGAAGCTCACGGAGGCCATGGGGGTGTCCTTTCACGGGCAGGCACGTGCCCGACGATCCGAGGTGAAGGGAGGGGGGTGGATGGGGGACGACGACGGCGAGGCCGGCGCCGGCGCGCCGCTCACGGCGGCGCGGTGCTCGCCCGGGGTCGCAGGGCCAGGTGGTGGAGGATGCGGGGCGGGTGGGGGGTGCCGTCGAGGGCGCCGAGCGCGAGGCGCACGGCGCGGCGGCCCTGGTCCACGGGGGTCTGGTCCACGGTGCTGATCCCGAGCCGGGCCGCGTCCGGGTGGCCGTCCAGGCCCATCACGGACACGTCCTCGGGGACGCGCAGGCCCAGGGACTGCGCGGCCATGAGGGTGCCCATGGCCATCTCGTCGGAGATGCAGAGCACGGCGGTGGGCCGGCGCTCCGGGTCCGCGAGCAGGGCGCGGGCGCGGTGGTAGGCGTCGCCCATCGTGAAGTCGGCGGGCAGCATCCAGTCGGTCGGCGTCCGCAGGCCCGCCGCGGCGAGGGCGTCCAGGAAGCCGCGGGTGCGTTCGGTGCTGACCTGGAACTCGATGTCGTCCGCCACGCGCCCCATGTAGGCGATCTCCCGGTGCCCCAGCTCGATCAGGTGCCCGGTGGCCATGCGGGCCGCCCGCGAGTCGTCCACCTGGACCGCCGTGAACCACTCCGGGAGCGCCTCGCCGGAGGGCAGGCGGCCGCCCACCGCGACGACGGGCTGGCCCAGCCGCGCCAGGCCGTCGAGCTCGAACGGGCTGAGCCGGAAGGAGAGGGTGACGAGGGCGTCCAGGCGGCGGCGGGGCAGCAGGTCGGTCAGGACGGCCGAGCGGCGGTCGTGGTCCTGGCCCACGTCGTAGAGCGTGAGGTCGTAGCGGCGGCGGACGAGCTCGTCCGCCGCGCCCTCCAGGACGGCGGCAAAGAACCAGCGGTGGACGGAGGGGGTCACGAGGCCGATGTTCCGGGTCCGGCCGGAGGCCAGCGAGGAGGCCGCGGCATCGGGCACGTAGCCGAGGGCGGCCACGGCCTTGTGGACGCGGGTGCGCGTGGACGGCGCCACCGGGCCGGAGCCCGTCAGGGCGCGGGAGGCGGTGGCCGCCGAGACACCCGCCATGCGGGCGACGTCCTTGATGCCGACCATGCGGCGGGTCCTCCTCTCCGGAGCGGGACGGTGTGTTGTGGGTCACCGTGCTGGGGTCACCCTACGCCACGCCCAGGGGCGCGATGGAATCGCTTCCATGCGCGCGGCCGGGCGGCGAGGCGGGGCCGAACCCCCCGAATCCGCGCCGTTCCGCGGGGCATCCCGCGTGTGTGGAAAATCACAGTGGAAGCGCTTACACTACCGAGTGCTGTACCCCTCCCCACCGGAACGGGACGGGCGCCCGGGTCTCGGACGCGGTCCCGCCGGGCCCGGCCGGCTTCGGCGCGGGCCCCTCGTACCGTGAAAGGCACATCATGACGTCCACCACCCCTCGCGCCGCCCTGCGTCGCCCCCTCGGCCTGACGCTGACCGCCGCGTTCTCCGCCCTCGCGCTCACCGCGTGCGGTGGCGGCGGGACCGCCGCCTCCTCGAGCCCCGCCGCGGGCGGGTCCGCGTCGAGCTCCGCCGCGGGCGGCTCGGACCAAGGCGCCGCGTCGTCGTCCTCCGCCGGCCAGGACCTCACCGAGGCCGGGGCCGCCACCATCACCATGTGGGTGGACCAGAATCGCCAGAAGCCGCTGGAGTCCGTGGTGGAGGACTTCAAGGAGGACACCGGGATCACCGTGGAGCTGGTGGTCAAGGACAACTCGAAGATGAAGGACGACTTCATCACGCAGACCCCCACCGGCGAGGGCCCGGACGTGATCGTGGGCGCCCACGACTGGATCGGCTCGCTCGTGCAGAACGGCACCATCGCGCCGCTCGAGCTCGGGGACACCGCGGACGAGTTCTCGGAGACCTCCGTCCAGGCCGTGACCTACGAGGGCCAGACCTGGGGCGTGCCCTACTCGGTGGAGAACGTGGCCATCCTGCGCAACACCGCGCTGGCCGAGGAGACCCCCGCCTCCTTCGACGAGATGATCGCCGAGGGCCAGAAGGCCGTGGACGCCGGCGAGGCGGACTACCCGTTCGTGGTGGGCCTGGACCCCGTGAACGGCGATCCGTACCACCTGTACCCGTTCCAGACCTCCATGGGCGCCCCGGTGTTCGAGCAGCAGGAGGACGGCTCCTACGACGTCGGCTCCCTCGCCATGGGCGGCGCCGAGGGCCAGGCCTTCGCCGAGAAGCTCGCCGAGTACGGCGAGTCCGGCGTGCTGAACCCGAACATGACCGGGGACATCGCCAAGGAGCAGTTCAACGCGGGCAAGGCGGCCTACTTCATCACCGGCCCGTGGAACGTGGACGGGGCCGAGGAGGCCGGCGTCGACTTCGCGGTGGAGGAGATCCCGTCGATGGGCGACCAGCCCGCGCAGCCGTTCGTGGGCGTCAACGCGTTCTTCGTCTCCGCCGAGTCCGAGAACCAGCTGGCCGCCAACGAGTTCGTGGTCAACTACCTCTCCACCGAGGAGGTCCAGGACGCGCTGTACGCCGAGGGCAAGCGCCCGCCGGCTCTGACCGCCTCCTTCGAGAAGGCCGCCGTGGACGAGACCGTCAAGGCGTTCGGCGAGATCGGCGAGGACGGCGTGCCCATGCCGGCGGCCCCGGAGATGGGCGCCGTGTTCGAGTTCTGGGGCGGTGCCGAGATGAGCATCATCAAGGGCGAGGGCGACCCCGCCCAGACCTGGGACAAGATGATCTCGGACATCGAGGGCCGCATCGGCCAGTGAGCCGTCCGGGCCGCCGTCGTCGGTGGGGCAGGTCCCCTCGACGACGGCGGCCGCACCCCGCGCCCCGACGGGCGCACGCCACTTCCACTGCAGGCCTGAAGGCCGGATGAGGGACCATGAGCACGTCTTCCACCACGTCGGCCCGCCCCGACGCCGCACACGAGGACCCGGCGGACGCCGGACGCCGCGGCCTGCGGGGCCGACGCGCGGACCGCGGCCCGGACGGCACGGCGGGCACGCTCGTCAAGATCGCCCTGCTGGGTCTCGTCGACGCGTTCGCGGCGTTCGTGCTGTTCCAGCTCGCCGCCGCCGGCGACTGGGTGGTGTTCGCCGTGACCCTCGCGGTCACCCTCCTGATCAACTGGATCTACCTGCGGCGCGGCGGGCTGCCCGCCAAGTACCTGGCGCCGGGCGTGTTCTTCCTCGTCCTGTTCCAGGTGTTCGTGGTGGTCTACTCCTCCTACATCGCCTTCACCAACTACGGGGCCGGGCACAACTCGGACAAGCCCGCGGCGATCGAGATCATCCAGCGCTCCTCCTCCATCCGGGTCCCGGACTCGCCCGCGTACCCCGTCTCCGTGCTGGAGCAGGGCGGGGACCTGCACCTGCTGACGGTGCGGGACGGCCAGGCCGTGCTCGGCGGGGCGGACGAGCCCCTCGCGCCCGTCGAGGCGCAGATGGACGGCGCGGAGGCCGTGGCCGTGGACGGCTACACCACCCTGAGGTTCGGCGACCTCCTCTCGCGGCAGGACCAGGTCACGCAGCTCAAGGTGCCGCTCAGCGACGACCCCGCGGACGGCACCCTGGAGACCCGGGACGGCTCGCGCGCCTACGTGTACTCGCCCCGGCTGGAGTACGACGAGGCGCAGGACACCTTCACCGACCTCGAGAGCGGCGTGGTCTACCGGGACAACGGCGAGGGCCGGTTCCAGGCGGACGACGGCAGCACCCTGCAGACCGGCTGGCGGGTGTTCGTGGGCGTGGACAACTTCGCCAAGGCCTTCACGGACCCCAGCCTGCGGGACCCGCTGCTGCGGGTGCTGGTGTGGACCTTCGCCTTCGCGTTCCTCAGCGTGGCCACCACCTTCGCCCTGGGGCTGCTGCTGGCCATCGCGTTCAACCGCGCGGACATGCGGGGCAAGAACGTGTACCGGGTCCTGATGATCCTGCCGTACGCCTTCCCCGCGTTCCTCTCCGGCCTGGTGTGGGCGGGCCTGCTCAACCCGGAGTTCGGCTTCGTCAACAACGTGTTCTTCGGCGGGGCGGACATCCCGTGGCTCACGGACCCGTGGCTCGCCCGGTTCTCCGTGATCGTGGTCAACCTGTGGCTCGGCTTCCCGTACATGTTCCTCGTGACCACGGGCGCCCTCCAGTCCCTGCCGGAGGACGTGGACGAGGCCGCGCGCATGGACGGCGCTGGCCCCTGGCGGATCTTCCGCTCCATCAAGCTGCCGCTGCTGCTGGTCTCCGTGGCGCCGCTGCTGATCTCGTCCTTCGCGTTCAACTTCAACAACTTCAACATCATCTACATGCTGACCGGCGGCGGGCCCCGGTTCGCGGACGCCGCCACGAACATCGGCGCCACGGACCTGCTGATCACGGTGGTCTACAAGACGGCGTTCAGCGGCGTGGGCCGCGACTACGGCCTGGCCTCCGCCCTGTCCATCGTGATCTTCCTGATCGTGGCCACCATCTCGGCCATCAGCTTCCGGCAGACCAAGGCGCTCGAGGAGATCGACTCGTGAGCATCCCCCAGGACCCCTCCGCCCGCGCGCCGCAGGGCCCGGCCGCCCCGGCCGCCGCGTCGCCCCTGGCCGCCGCCCTCGCCCAGCAGGAGACCGACCCCCTGCGCTGGGAGGACGGCGCGCCCCCGCCGCGGCGCCGCCGCCCCTTCGGGCGCTGGCTGCGGGAGCTGGGCTGGCGCCACGTGGTGGGCGTGCTGGCCAGCGCCTTCGCGCTGTTCCCCCTGCTCTACGTGCTCTCCGCGTCCCTGGACCCCACGGGCACCATGGCGAGCTCGAACAGCCTGTTCAGCTCGTTCAGCGGTCAGAACTACGTGGACCTGTTCTCGGACCCCAGCCGGCCCTACGGCCGCTGGTTCGTGAACACCATGGTGATCGGCCTGGTGACCTCGTTCTCCACCGTGTTCCTGGGCGCCCTGGCCGCCTACGCGTTCTCCCGGATGCGCTTCACCGGCCGCCGCGTGGGCCTGCTGACACTGCTGCTGGTGCAGATGTTCCCGCAGCTGCTGGCGGTGGTGGCGATCTTCCTGCTGCTGACCTACATCGGCGACCTCGTGCCGGTGCTGGGGATCGGCTCGCAGCTGGGCCTGATCCTCGTGTACCTGGGCGGGGCCCTGGGCGTGAACACGTACCTGATGTACGGGTTCTTCAACACGGTGCCCGCGTCCCTCGACGAGGCCGCGAAGCTGGACGGCGCCTCCCACGTGCAGATCTTCTTCTCCATCATCCTGCGCCTCGTCACGCCCATCCTGGCCGTGGTGGGCCTGCTCTCCTTCATCAGCACCGTCTCGGAGTTCGTGATCGCCTCGGTGGTGCTCACGGACCCGGCCGCCCAGACCCTGGCCGTGGGCCTCTACGGCTACGTGTCCGAGACCCGCTCGGAGAACTGGGGCGTCTTCGCCGCCGGCGCCGTGCTGGCCGCACTGCCCGTGATGGCCCTGTTCCTTTTCCTGCAGCGGTACATCGTCTCCGGGCTCACCGCCGGCGGCGTGAAGGGCTGAGCCCGACCGCCACCGCGTCGCTCCGGGGTCGCACCGCGTCGCTGCGGGGGTCGCGTCATTCCGGCGCCGCCCCCGCTTAACGTGTCCGCTGGATTCCTACTGTGAGGACCGTGAGCACTCCATGAGCGCTCCGCTTCCCCTCGCCGGGCGCGTCAACCGGATGCGCCCCCTCACCGAAGGAGTTCGCCATGCCGCGTCCTCGTCGTGTACGTCCCCTCCTCGTCCTCACGGCCGGGCTCGCCTCCGCGGCGCTGCTGGCCGGCTGCTCCGCCGGATCTGCGGAGCAGGAGCCGTCCGCCGCCTCCAGCGCCGGTGCGGCATCGTCCTCGTCCACGGCGTCCGCGCCGACCAGCCCCGCGCCGTCGAGGGCGGCCGCATCGTCGTCTCAGGCGGCCCGCGCCTCCGCGTCCGAGGCGTCCGAGGCCAGCCGCTCGGCCGCCGCGTCCCGGGAGGCCAGGGAGTCCGCCGAGGCGAAGGCCTCCCGGGAGGCCGAGGCCAGCGCCGAAGCGGAGGCCGAGGAGGCGGCTGCTGCGGAGGCCGCAGCCGCAGCGGAGGCCGAGGAGGAGGCCGCCGCAGAGGCGGCCGAGGCCGAGGCGGAAGAGGAGGCTGCAGCCGCGGCGGAAGCCGAGGAGGAGACCGAGGCGTCTGCGATGGGCGGCTCCACGGCCGGTCAGTCGCAGGCCGCCCGCCGGGCCCAGTCCTACCTCGAGTTCTCGCCGTTCTCCCGGGCGGGCCTGATCGACCAGCTGGAGTACGAGGAGTTCTCGAACGCGGACGCGACGGCGGCCGTGGACAGCCTGGACATCGACTACGCGGCACAGGCCGTGCGCCAGGCCGAGAACTACCTCGAGTTCGCGGCGTTCTCCCGGTCGGGCCTGATCGACCAGCTGGAGTACGAGGGCTACTCGAACGCTCACGCGACCGCGGCCGTCGACGGGCTGGACATCGACTACGACGAGCAGGCCGCGAAGCAGGCGCAGTCCTACCTCGACCTCACCGGGTTCTCGCGCTCCGGCCTCATCGACCAGCTGATGTACGAGGGCTACACCGCCTCGCAGGCGGAGGCGGGCGTGGACGCCGTCGGGCTCTGAGCCCGGCCACCACCGGGTCGCTCCGGGGGCCGCGTCCATCCGGCGCGGCCCCCGGGCCTCCCGGTCCGGCGCACCCAGACCTACCCTGGCCGCATGGACACCGCCGACCTGCCCGACCTGCCCGCCCCCGAGGACCGCACGGCCACCGCGAGCCGCAGGGTCGAGGCGCCGGCCGGTGTCGTCTTCGAGCTGATCGCGGACCCGTCCCGCCAGCCGGAATGGGACGGCAACGACAACCTCGCCCAGTCAGAGGCGGGCCAGCGCGTCACCGCGGTGGGCGACGTGTTCGTGACGACCCTGCGCAAGGGCGTGGACCGGGCCAACCACGTGGTGGAGTTCGAGGAGGGCCGCCGCATCGCCTGGAAGCCCGCCGAGGTCGGGGGCGAGCCGTTCGGCCAGCTCTGGCGCTGGCAGGTGGAGGGCGACGACGGCGGCGGCTGCCGCGTCGCCCACACCTACGAGTGGGCGCAGCTCACCGACCCGCAGCGCATCCGGCGCGCGCTGCGCACCGGCCCCGAGCAGCTGCGGGCCTCGATCGACCGGCTGGCCGCGCTCGCCGAGGCCGAGGCGCGCGAGGCCTGACGGCCCCGGCCGCCTGTCCTCAGGCTCAGGTCCCCAGACTCAGACCGCCGGCTGGGCCCCGCCCCGTCAGGGCAGGGCGAGCCGGAAGACCTTCTTCCACGCCGAGCCGACCTGCTTGAGCAGCGGGCCCGTGGTGTACGGCAGGCCGTAGCGGGCGCAGATCTCGCGGACCTTCGGCGCCACCTCGGCGTACCGGTTGGAGGGCAGGTCCGGGAACAGGTGGTGCTCCACCTGGTGGGAGAGGTTGCCCGTCATGAAGTGCATGAGCTTCGAGCCGGAGATGTTGGCGGAGCCAATCATCTGGCGCACGTACCAGTCGCCGCGGGTCTCCCCGTCCACCATCTCTTCGGAGAACGTCTCCGCGCCCTCGGGGAAGTGGCCGCAGAAGATCACGGAGTGCGCCCAGATGTTGCGCAGCCCGTTGGCGAGCAGCCCGGCCACCAGCGCCGCCTTGCCCGAGCCCGTGAGGAACTCGGCCACGGCCGGGGTGGCCACGTAGTCCTTCGCGAACTGGCGCGAGGCCTTCACGCCCACCGAGCGCAGGTCCGTCATCAGCTCCTCGCGGGACTTCTCGCCGGCGCGCACGCGGTCCAGCTCGAGGTCGTAGAGCGCGATGCCCCACTCGAAGATCGGCGCCAACCCCGCATTGATCACGGGGTTGAGCAGGTGGCGGGGCCGCCACGGCTCGGACTCGTCCATGCGCAGGACGTTGTAGCCCACGTCGCGGTCCTTGCCCACCACGTTGGTCCAGCGGTGGTGCAGGTCGTTGTGGGTGTTCTGCCATGCCCGCGACGGCGTCACGAAGTCCCACTCCCACGTGGTGGAGTGGATGTCCGGGTCGCGCATCCAGTCCCACTGGCCGTGGAGCACGTTGTGCCCGATCTCCATGTTCTCCACGATCTTCGCGACCGTGAGCATGGCTGTTCCCGCCACGAACGCGGCGGGGTGGCGTGCGTTGAGCAGGAGGGCGCGGCCGCCGAGCTCGAGCACCTCGACGAGGTTCTGGAGGGCGTGCAGCTCGTGGTGGACGAGCGCGAGCGCGTGGCCGCCGCCCTGGCCGAGGCCGGCTGGGACGTGCCCGCCTCCCAGGCCAACTTCGTGTGGCTGC
>NZ_JANQCJ010000079.1:0-10774 GCF_024723355.1 Micrococcus sp. HG099
CGGCGGCGGCGCTCGTGGCGGCGGCCTCCCTCGCCCTGCCGGCGGCCACCGCGGCCGCCCTGCTCGGCCTGCCCTGAGCCGGCGCCCCCGGCCGTGTTCGCCCCGGGCCGAGCGACACCCATCCTGGGCGGGCGTCCGCACCGCTCCGATAGAGTGACATCTCGCCTCACCCCGGGGTGAGTCCCCCGTCCTCCCGCAGATTGGTCCTGGTGACGAACGTGTCCGGCAACGCCAGCTACGAGTACTCCCGCGCCGCCCTCCTGGCGGTCACCGAGGTCGAGGCGCCCCTCGAGGTGACCTCGGACGACCTCGACGAGCGGCTGGCGGACGTGCTCCGGCGGCTCAAGCTCCCGCCCCACCTGCTGCAGCGCGTCGCGGGCGTGCGCGCCCGGCGCAACTGGGACGCCTCCCAGGACTTCCAGGAGGCCGCCGCGCAGGCCGGCACCGCCGCCCTCGCCGCCGCCGGGATCGGTCCCGAGCGCGTCGGGCTACTCATCAACACCTCGGTGACCCGGGCGACCCTCGAGCCCTCCGTGGCCGTGCGGATCCACCACATGATGGGCCTGCCCACCTCGGCCACCAACTTCGACATCACCAACGCCTGCCTCGGCTTCGTCAACGGCCTGATGATGGCCTCCACCCTCGTGGACGCGGGCCAGGTGGACTACGCCGTGGTCGTCGCCAGCGAGGACGCCTCCAAGGTCCAGGACGCCACCGTGGAGAACCTGCACGCCTCCACCACGAACCGCGGCAACTTCATGGAGCAGTTCGCCTCCCTCACCCTGGGCTGCGGTGCCGCGGCCGCCGTCGTCGGCTCGATCGAGGACCACCCGGACGCCCACCGGATCGTCCGCGGCATCACCCGCGCCGGCACCGACCACCACGACCTGTGCGTCGGCGACCACCGCGGCATGTACACCGACTCCACCGCCCTGCTCAACGACGGCCTCGAGCTCGTCATGGACGCGTGGAACGACACCCCCGCCGAGTGGGCGTGGAAGGACGCGGACCGGTTCATCACCCACCAGGTCTCCCAGCTCCACACCAACGCGATCTCCGAGTCCGCCGGCCTGCCCCTGGACCGGATCCCGACGACGTTCCCCGTGCTGGGCAACGTCGGCCCGGCCTCGCTGCCCATCACCCTCGTGCGGGAGATGGACGAGCTGTCCGCCGGGGACACGGTGGTGTGCCTGGGCGTGGGCTCGGGCCTGAACACCGCCATGCTCGAGATCCAGTGGTGAACTGAAGGACCAGAGGAGACCCATGCCGCAGATCCCCGCCGCCCCCGCCGTCCTGCCCCCCGCCGACCGCCTGCCCGGCTGGGACCCGGCGTGGTCCCGCCTCGTGGAGATCCGCTCGGCCGCGGACCCGGAGGGGACGGTGCGCACCCTGCACGTGGCGGACACGGGCCCCGTGCTCGCGGCCGCCGGCGCCGAGATCGTGGGCACCATCGTGGCGGTGCACGGCAACCCCACCTGGTCCTGGCTGTGGCGCTCCCTGCTCGCCGAGACCGTCCGCCGCGCCCGGCGCGGCATGGCCGCGTGGCGCGTGGTGGCCCCGGACCAGCTGGACATGGGCTTCTCCGAGCGCCTCGCCCACCCGGGCCACCCCGCCGCCGCCACGATGGGTCGTGACGGCGACACCTACCGCTCGCTCGGCGCGCGCATCGACGACCTCGACGCCCTGCTGGAGACGCTCGGCCTGCGGGACCTCGCGGCGACCGGACACCCGCTGATCACCCTCGGCCACGACTGGGGCGGCGTCGTCTCCCTCGGCTGGGCGGGCCGCCACCCGGAGCTCGTGGACGGCGTGGCCACCCTCAACACGGCGGTGCACCACCCGGAGGGCGCGCCCATCCCCACGCCCCTGCAGGCCGCCCTGGCCGGGCCCGTGCTGCCCGCCTCCACCGTCCTGACGGACGCGTTCATCTCCGTGACCACCTCCCTGGCCAAGCCCGCCCTGGCCTCGGACGTGCGCGCCGCCTACCACCTGCCCTACAAGACCGCGGACCGCCGCGGCGGCGTCGGCGGCTTCGTGGCGGACATCCCCGCCGAGCCCTCGCACGGCAGCCACGCCGAGCTGCGGCGCGTGTGGGAGGGCGTCTCCTCGCTCGGCCGGGCCGGCACGCCGGCGCTCATCCTGTGGGGCGCCGACGACCCCGTGTTCCTGGACCGCTACCTCGACGACCTGCGCGACCGCCTGCCCCAGGCGCGCGTGCACCGCTACGAGGAGGCCGGGCACCTGCTGGTCGACGACCGCGACGTCACCGCCCCCCTGCTGCAGTGGGCCCAGCTGCTGCGCGCCGGGCAGCTGGACGACCCCGGCTCGGGCCTGCCCGGGCCCGTGCCGCACGCGCCGGCTGCGTCCCCGGCGGACGAGGAGGGGCTCCACGTGGACCTGGGCGAGCACTCCGCGCCCGCCGGCGACGACGTCGCCCGCCTGTGGGACCACCTGCGCGACTGGGGCGCCCCCGGCTCCGAGCACCGCGAGTACACCGCCCTCGTGGACATGGCCGGCGCGCAGACCGGCCGGTCCCTCGTGGGCGGTGCCCGCCGCCCCGTGGCCGTGAGCTGGGGCGAGCTCCAGGAGACCGTCTCGGCGATCGCCACCGGCCTGTGGGCCGCCGGCATGCGCCCGGGCGACCGCGTCGCCATGCTCGTGCCCCCGGGCCGCGACCTCTCCGCCGCGCTCTACGCGGTGCTGCGCGTGGGCGGCGTGGCCGTGGTGGCCGACCAGGGCCTCGGCATCGCCGGCATGACCCGCGCCATGAAGTCCGCCCGGCCGCGCTGGATCATCGGGCGCACCCCCGGCCTCACCCTGGCCCGCGCCCAGTCCTGGCCCGGCACCCGGATCTCCGTCACCGAGCCCGGCGCCGCCCAGAAGCGGCTGCTCGACGTCTCGGACTCGATCTACGCCATGATCAAGCGGCATCGGGACCCGGCCGTCGGCGAGCCCGTGGACGAGCACGGGAGCCCGCTGCCCGAGCCCGCCCTCGACGCGGACGCCGCCGTCCTGTTCACCTCCGGCTCCACGGGGCCGGCCAAGGGCGTCGTCTACACGCACGAGCGCCTGGGCCGCCTCGTGACGATGATCTCCCGGACCCTGGGCATCCGGCCCGGCGGCTCGCTCCTGGCCGGGTTCGCGCCCTTCGCGCTGCTCGGCCCGGCCCTCGGCGCCGCCTCCGTGTCCCCGGACATGGACGTCACCAAGCCGGCCACGCTGACCGCGCGGAGCCTGGCGGACGCCGCGATCGCCGGCCAGTCCACCGTACTCTTCGCCTCCCCCGCCGCGCTGGCCAACGTGGTCGCCACCGCTGACGGCCTCGACGCCGCGCGTCGGGACGCGCTGGACGCGGTGCGCCTCGTGCTCTCCGCCGGCGCGCCCGTGCACCCCCAGCTGATGCGCCAGGTCCGGGGCCTCATGCCCAACGCGGAGTT
Organism: Micrococcus sp. HG099; assembly: GCF_024723355.1. Taxonomy (NCBI): domain Bacteria; kingdom Bacillati; phylum Actinomycetota; class Actinomycetes; order Micrococcales; family Micrococcaceae; genus Micrococcus; species Micrococcus sp. HG099. The sequence continues at coordinate 3,438 of NZ_JANQCJ010000079.1, forward strand.
CCACACGCCGTGGGGCATGACCGAGGGCCTGCTGCTCACGGACATCGACGGCGAGACCGTGCAGCGGCTGCGCGGCGCCGACGACGAGGGCGTGTGCGTCGGCACCGCCCTGCCCACCGTGTCCCTGGCCATCGCCCCGCTGCTCGAGGACGGCACCGCCGAGGACCTCATCCTCGATCCCGCCCAGGGCCACGGCGTGCTCGGCGAGATCGTGGTGAGCGCCCCGCACCTGAAGGACCGGTACGACGCGCTCTGGCACACCGACCAGCAGAGCAAGCGGGACGGCCTGTGGCGCCGCGACGGCCGCGTCTGGCACCGCACCGCGGACATCGGCCACTTCGACGCCGAGGGGCGCGTCTGGCTCGAGGGCCGGCTGCAGCACGTCATCACCACCCCCGAGGGGCCGCTCGGCCCCGGCGGCCCCGAGAAGACCGTCGACGCACTCGGCCCCGTCCGGCGCAGCGCCGTGGTGGGTGTGGGCCCGCGCGGCACCCAGGCCGTCGTCGTGGTGGTGGAGGCCGCGGTCCCGGCCACCCGGCCGGCGCGCCGCGCCGGGCAGCACCGGGACGGGCGGCCCAAGCAGGGCCTGGCCCCCACCGCCCTGGCCTCGGCCGTGCGCGCGGCGCTCGAGCCGCTGCCCGTGGCCGCCGTTCTGGTGGCCGACGAGATCCCCACCGACATCCGGCACAACTCGAAGATCGACCGGGCCCGCGTGGCCCGCTGGGCCGAGGGCGTGCTGGCCGGCGGACGGGCGGGCGCGCTGTGAGCGGGTTCGGCTACGACGTCGGCCTCGACGAGGCGGGCATGCCCGAGCTCGTGGAGCGCCTCGAAAGCCGTCGCGTCCTGGTGACCGGGGCCTCGGGCCTGCTGGGGGCCGGCGTCGCCCGCGTGCTCGCGGACGCGGGCAACGACGTCGTGACGCTGCAGCGCCGGCCCTCCGACGTGGCGGGCGCCCGCGACGTGCAGGGCTCGGTCACCGACCCGGCCGCCGTCGAGCGCGCCGTGGCCGGGGTGGACACCGTGGTCCACGTGGCCGCGAAGGTCTCCGTCTCCGGTCCCGAGCACGAGTTCGAGGCCGTGAACGTGGAGGGCACCCGCATCCTGCTGCACGCCGCCCAGCGGCACGGGGTGCGCCGGTTCGTGCACATCTCCTCCCCCTCGGTGGCCCACGCGGGCGACTCGATCGTGGGCGAGGGTGCCGGCCCCGCCAGCCCCGAGCACGCGCGCGGACCGTACGCGCGCACGAAGGCGGCGGGCGAGCGGCTCGCCCTGGCCGCGGACCGGGACGACTTCCGCGTGCTGGTGCTGCGCCCCCACCTGATGTGGGGCCCCGGGGACATGCAGCTCACCGACCGCATCGTGCAGCGGGCGCGCGCCGGGCGGATGCCCGTGCTGGGCACCGGCGCGCCGCTGATCGACACGCTCTACACGGGCAACGCCGTCGAGGCCGTGGTGGCCGCCGTGTCCGCGGCCGACCACCACCACGGCGAGGCGCTCGTGGTGACCAACGGCGAGCCGCGCCCCGTGGGCGAGCTGGTCCGCCAGATCGCCCTCGCCGGCGGCGCCGAGGAGCCCCAGCGCCACGTGCCCGCGGGCCTCGCCCGCCGGGCCGGGGCCATGATCGAGCGCGCCTGGGAGCGGGACCTCTTCGGCCTGCGTTCGCGCGGCGTCGGCTCCGACGACGGCGAGCCCCCGCTCACCGAGTTCCTCGCCGAGCAGCTCTCCACCGCCCACTGGTTCGACCAGCGCCGCACCCGCGAAGTGCTCGATTGGACCCCGTCCGTGAGCATCGACGAGGGCCTGCACCGCCTCGCGGCGTACTACCGCGCCCGCTGACCCCGGCCCGTCGCCTCCCCCGCCGCCCCCACGCTTTCGTGCGAGAAACGGGAGCCTAGCCGAGCACTTTCGTGCGGGGAACGGGAGCCTTCCCGTCAGCCGGTCGACGGTCCGGGCCGGACGACGTCGGGAACGGGCTGGGGCGTCGGCGTCGTGGTGGCGGAGAGCACGCCGTGCACGGCCGACGCCACCGCGGCCGCCAGCACGGCCGCTGCGGGAGACTGCAGTGCCGGGTCCGGCAGGGCCCCGATGACCCACGCCGGCACCACGGACAGCCCGACGGTCAGCAGGACGAACAGCGCCGCCGACCCCTCGCCGGCGTAGAAGACGGTGCGGCGCGCCTTCTCCTGGTCCACTCAGTGGTGCACGCCCCGCAGGGCCACGACCCCCAGCACGACGGCGACGACGGCCGCCACCAGCAGCCATGCCGGCGGCAGCTGGGTCCGCAGGGCGAGGGCGCCGGCGGCGCCCCCGAAGGCCGTCGACGCCAGGACGATGCGCAGCCGCCATGCCCTCCGTGTCATCGGGGCGTCTCGTGCATTCCTGTGTGAAGGCATGCCGTCAGGCTCTCACGGCGGCGGAGGGCCGGACCCTGGGGTGAGGGCCAGAGCCTCCCCTTCTCCCACACGAAGACGCCCGGGACGCCTCCCGTTTCCCACACGAAAACGCCCGGGAAGCCTCCCGTTTCCCACACGAAAACGCCCGGGACGCCTCCCGTTTCCCACACGAAAGCGGGTCGGTTCAGGCGTCGATCCGCTCGCGGTCCAGCTCGTCCGCGTGGGAGACGATGAAGTCCTTGCGCGGGGCCACGGAGGAGCCCATGAGCAGGTCGAACACCCGCTCGGCCGCCTCCACCTCGGCGATGTTCACGCGGCGCAGGGTGCGGTGCCGGGGGTCCATGGTGGTCTCCGCCAGCTGGTCCGCGTCCATCTCGCCCAGGCCCTTGTAGCGCTGGATGGGCTCCTTGTAGGACCGCCCCTCCTTCTCCAGCCGGGCGAGCGTGGCGTAGAGCTCCTGCTCGGAGTACGTGTAGATGACCTCGCGCTCCTTCACGCCCTTGGTCACGGCCTCGATCCGGTGCAGCGGGGGCACGGCGGCGAACACCCGGCCGGCCTCCACCATGGGGCGCATGTAGCGGAAGAACAGGGTGAGCAGCAGGGTGCGGATGTGGGCGCCGTCCACGTCCGCGTCCGTCATCAGCACCACCTTGCCGTAGCGGGCGGCGTCCAGGTCGAAGCTGCGCCCGGCGCCGCCGCCGACCACCTGGATCAGGGCCGCACACTCGGCGTTGGCCAGGATGTCCGAGACGGAGGCCTTCTGGACGTTGAGGATCTTGCCGCGGATGGGCAGCAGCGCCTGGAAGTCCGAGGAGCGGGCCAGCTTGGCGGTGCCCAGCGCGGAGTCGCCCTCCACGATGAACAGCTCGGAGGAGGCGACGTCGTTGCTGCGGCAGTCGGCCAGCTTGGCGGGCATGGTGGAGGTCTCGAGGGCGTTCTTGCGGCGCTGGTTCTCCTTGTGCGTGCGGGCCGAGATGCGCGACTTCATCTCGGCGACGACCTTCTCCAGCAGGACGTGCACCTGCTGCTTCTGGGCGCGCGCCGTGGCGGTGAGGCGGGCAGTCAGCTCCTTCTCCACCACCTGCGCCACGATGCGGCGCACGGCGGAGGTGCCGAGGATCTCCTTCGTCTGGCCCTCGAACTGGGGCTCGGCGAGGCGGACGGTGAGCACCGCCGTCATGCCGGCCAGCACGTCGTCCTTCTCCACCTTGTCGGAGCCGGCCTTCAGGCGGCGGGCGTTGGACTCGACCTGGGTGCGGAACGCCTTGAGCAGCGCGGTCTCGAACCCGGACTGGTGGGTGCCGCCCTTGGGGGTGGCGATGATGTTCACGAACGAGCGGAACACGGTGTCGTAGCCGACGTCCCACCGCAGCGCGAGGTCGACCTCGCACGTGCGCTGCACGTCCTGCATGGCGGTGCGCCCGTCCTCGCCGAGCACGGGGACGCGCTCCTTGAACGACCCGGACCCCTGGATCCGCCACACGTCCGTGACCGGCGTGGCGGGGGTGAGGTGCTCCACGAACTCGGAGATGCCGCCGTCGTACTGGAAGACCTCCTCCACCGGTCCCTCCGCCCCGGGGGTGCCCGGCCGGCGGCGCAGGTCCTTGACGGTGATGCGCAGCCCGGGGATCAGGTACGCGGTCTGCCGCGCGCGGGCGTGCAGGTCGTCCGCGGAGAACGCGGCATCCTTGATGAAGATCTGCTCGTCCGCCCAGTACCGCACGCGGGTGCCGGTCTGACCGCGCTTGGCCTTGCCGACGACGTCCAGCGGCGAGGCGTCCGTGGACGGCTCGAAGGGGGCGTCCGGGGACGGGCGCGAGCCGTCCTGGAAGCGGCCGGGCTCGCCGCGGCGGAAGGACATCTGATGCACCTTGCCGCCGCGCAGCACCTGCACGTCCAGGCGGGAGGAGAGCGCGTTGACGACGGAGGCGCCCACGCCGTGCAGGCCGCCGGAGGCCGCGTAGGAGCCGCCGCCGAACTTGCCGCCGGCGTGCAGCTTGGTGAAGACCACCTCGACGCCGGACAGGCCGGTGCGCGGCTCCACGTCCACGGGGATGCCGCGCCCGCTGTCCTCGACCTCCACGGAGCCGTCCGGGTGGAGGGTGATCTCGATCGACTGGCCGTAGCCGGCGAGCGCCTCGTCCACCGAGTTGTCGATGATCTCCCAGAGGCAGTGCATGAGGCCGCGGGAGTCGGTGGAGCCGATGTACATGCCCGGCCGCTTGCGCACGGCCTCGAGCCCCTCCAGGACGGAGAGGTGGCGGGCGTTGTACTCGGAGTTCGCGGGCACGGGGGGCCTTTCGGTGGACGACGACGGCCCGTCCAGCGTACTCCGCGCCCCGGACGCGACAGGGCCGCGGCGGGGCCGCGACGGGGGTCCCGGCCCGTGGCCCGGCGCGGCGGCCGGGGGCCGGCGCGTACGCGGCTGGCGAAACGCGCCCCCGGGTGCGGACAGGGCGGGAAGTTCCCTGCCATCCTTGCTGTTCCATGGGACAAGAGGAGGACCGGCCCGCCCCCACGGCGACGCCGCCCTCCGGACCCGAGAGACCTGAGGAGGACTCCATGTCCATCACCGCCGTGGCCGAGCCGGCCGCCCTCACCCGTTCCGACCGCTGCGACCGCTGCGGAGCCCAGGCCTACGTCCGCGCGGTGCTGCCCTCCGGCGGCGCCCTCCAGTTCTGCGGCCACCACGCCCGCGCCGTGGAGGACGCGCTGCGCCCCCAGGCGGCGCACTGGCAGGACGAGACCGACCGCCTGACCGCCGGCGCCTGACCGCGGCGCACGCCTCGCGCGCCGGCGAGGCGCCCCGCACAGCCGAAGGGCCGGACCCCCGCGGGGGTCCGGCCCTTCGTCATGCCGCCTCGGCTCAGTCCAGGTAATCCCGGAGCACCTGCGAACGGGACGGGTGGCGCAGCTTGGACATGGTCTTGGACTCGATCTGGCGGATGCGCTCGCGCGTCACGCCGTAGACCTTGCCGATCTCGTCCAGGGTCTTGGGCTGGCCGTCGGTGAGACCGAAGCGCATGGCGACCACGCCGGCCTCGCGCTCCGAGAGCGTGTCCAGGACGGAGTGCAGCTGCTCCTGCAGGAGCGTGAAGGACACGGCGTCCGCGGGGACCACGGCCTCGGAGTCCTCGATGAGGTCGCCGAACTCGGAGTCGCCGTCCTCGCCGAGCGGGGTGTGCAGCGAGATCGGCTCGCGGCCGTACTTCTGCACCTCCACGACCTTCTCCGGGGTCATGTCCAGCTCCTTGGCCAGCTCCTCCGGGGTGGGCTCGCGGCCCAGGTCCTGGAGCATCTGGCGCTGCACGCGGGCGAGCTTGTTGATGACCTCGACCATGTGCACGGGGATGCGGATGGTGCGGGCCTGGTCTGCCATGGCGCGGGTGATGGCCTGGCGGATCCACCACGTGGCGTAGGTGGAGAACTTGAAGCCCTTGGTGTAGTCGAACTTCTCCACGGCGCGGATGAGGCCGAGGTTGCCCTCCTGGATCAGGTCCAGGAACAGCATGCCGCGGCCGGTGTAGCGCTTGGCCAGCGAGACCACGAGGCGCAGGTTGGCCTCGAGCAGGTGGTTCTTGGCCTTGCGGCCGTCCGCGATGATCAGCTGGATGTCGCGGCGCTCGCGGTAGTCGTCGGAGGCCTCGGCCTGCACCACGTGCTCGGCGTAGAGGCCGGCCTCGATGCGCATGGCGAGGTCCACCTCCTGCTCCGCGTTGAGCAGGGCGACCTTGCCGATCTGCTTCAGGTAGTCCTTCACCGGGTCCGCCGTGGCGCCCGCCACGACCACCTGCTGCACCGGGGCGTCGTCCTCGGAGTCGTCCACGACGAACGCGCCCTTGGACTGGGCCACCTTCTGGCCTGTGGCGGCCTTCGTGCCGGTCACGGCCTCCTGGTCCATCGCCGGGGCCTCGGGGGCGTCCGAGCCGTCGGCGTCCTCGTCGTCCGCGTCCTCGGCGGCGGTCTTGGCCTCGCCGTCGACGAGGTCGGCCACGTCCGGGTCCACGGCGTCGGCGGCGTCGGTGCGCTCGACGGCGTCCGCCAGCTCCTCGTCCTGCTCGGCACGGGCGGCGGCGGACGCGGTGGCCTTCTTGCCGTTGGCGGTCGCGGCGGGCGCGGCCTTCTTCCGGGCGGTGGTCTTCGCAGCCGGCTTGGCCGCGGTCGACTTGGCGGCGGTCGTCTTCGACGCGGCGGTCCGGCGGGTGGTGGTCTTCGCGGGGGCGTCGCCGTCCGCCGTGGCGGTCTTGGCGGTCGCCTTGGTGGCGGCCGACTTGGTGGCGGCGCCCTTGGCCGCGGCCGACTTCGCGGTCGACTTGGCGGCCGTCGTGGAGGAGGCGGTTTTGCGCGCGGCGGTGCCCTTGGCCGTGGTGCTCTTCGCCGCGGTCGTCTTCTTCGCGGCCGTGGAGCGGGAGCGCGTGGTGGCGGCGCCGGAGTCGGTGGTCTCCGGGGCGTCCTGCGCACCGTTGGTCGTCGACGTGGTCACTCGAGGCCTTTCCGTCTGGTCCGCGGTCGTTCGCGGAGCCGTGCAGTCCATATACGCGTGACCCTGTCAAGTCCCGGCCTCGGACGGCGTCGGCCGTCCGGGCCCGCAGACTGCAGGGTCCGTGCATGTCCAACACCGGCGGGGTGGGGGTCTATTCCGCCTCCCCGGGAACGGGCCCGGGAGTGCCCGCCGACATGGAGCCGGACCATCCTCTCACGCGCGGCTCACGCCCCGGGCCGCCACGCGGTGTCCGGGTGCGCCGCCCAGCCGGCCACGCACCCCGTGTCGACGACGCGGCGCATCAGCGTGACGAACGGGTCGTCCGGCGCCAGCTCGGCCGCGGCCGCCAGGTGGGCCGCGGCGTCCGAGCCCTGGCCGCGCGCCCAGCCCACCCAGCCGGCCAGGGCCAGTGCCTGGGCGGCCGCCGGCGGCGGGGCGTCCGGCACGAGGCGTCGCAGGCC